>DAIDTN010000115.1 GCA_027457185.1 Burkholderiales bacterium
CGACGGAGCCCCGATGACCGACAGGATCCAGCAGGTGTATGTGATTCAAGGGCGCGGTCCGCGCGACTACTCGGATCTCGAGACGGTGCTGGCTCAGCTTCGCGCACGCGTAACGGTACTGCCGTTCATCACCACGGAGGAGGAGGTGATTGCCCGTGCGCGCGATGCAGACGCGCTGGTGGTCACCTACTCGCCGGTCGGCCGCAAGATCCTGTCCGCGCTCGCGGATCTCAAGGTGGTGGTGCGCACGGGTGTCGGTTACGACGTCATCGACATTCCCGCCGCTACCGAGTTGGGCGTCGTCGCGGTGAACATCCCGGACCTCTGGGTGCGCGAAGTCGCCAACCACACGATGGGGCTGCTCCTCGCCTGGAACCGGAAGCTCATCACGCTCGACCGCAATGTGCACGCAGGCAGCTGGGGCGCCGGAATTCCCGGCGCGTGGACGGGCTCGCTGTACGGGGAGACGGTGGGCATCGTCGGCCTGGGCAATATCGGCAGCGCCTTTGCGCGTCGCCTGGCCGCCTTCGAGACCAGCATCATCGCCCACGATCCCTACGTAGCCGACGCGCATTTCAAGGCGCTCGGCGTCGAGCGCGTATCGCTCGAGGCGCTGGCGCAGCGCTCCGACTACGTGTCGGTCCACACGCTGCTCAATGCCGAGACGCGCCATCTCATCGACGCAGCCTTTTTCCGCCGCATGAAGCCGACGGCCCTGCTCATCAATACTGCGCGCGGCCCGGTGGTGGACGAACGCGCGCTGACCCAGGCGCTCGCCGAGAAGCGGCTGGCAGGCGCCGCGCTCGATGTTTGGGAGTGGGAGCCCGTCGCCGCCGACAATCCGCTGCTCGGCATGGACAACGTCATCGCCTCGCCCCATGCGGCCTATTATTCATCGTCCGCGGTAGCCCGGGTGCCGCGCCGATGCGCCGAGGAAGTCGCCCGCGCGCTCACCGGCCCGCGGCCGCTCAACGTGATCAATCCCGAGGTCTACGCGCCCGGGGCGGCGCGCCGGGCCCGCTAGGAGGCGCTCCCATTGTACGGCTGATCATTGCTTCTTCGCCTCTTCCGTCTTCTTGTAGGGAACATCGACGCTCGCTTCGCCCTTCAGGAATTCAATGCCTTTTTCCTTGCAGGTCGCGGCGATGAAGATGTTCTCTTCGGAAAGATCGGTGATTCCCGCGTCGATGAGCATCGTCCTGCAAGCGGCTACGCCTTTCGCGGGATCGCGGTCGTTCATGGCGCGCGGGTCCTCGGTAGTGGGTTGGAGTTTCAGCTTCTTGGCGGCGATGGCGACGATCTCGGGGTCTGGCGGCACAGGCGTCTTGCCGAAGTAGCCCAGGACCATCTTGCCGTAGCCTTCCGCGATACTCTTCCAGTCGCCGTAGATGCAGTTATTGAAGGCTTGCTGGAAGTAGAACTGGGACACCGGCGTGACCGAGGTGCCGAAGCCGCCGCGGCGCACGCACTCGCCCATCTTGGCGCGAATCTGCGGGTACTTATGCAATATTTTCATCTTGCGCAGCATCTGTGTGTTGGCGGTCAGAGCGCCGCCGGGCATGGGCGCCAAGGGAATCAGCGGCTCCACCAGGCGGCCCTCGGGGAGCGGCTCGTACTTGTCCATGCATTCCTGGAATATCTTCTCGGCTTCCAGCACCTTGTCGATGTCGAGCCCCAGGTCGTAGTCCGTTCCGCGCAGGGCGTGCCACATGGTGACAATGTCCGGCTGGCTGGCGCCGCCGGACAGGGGCGCCATCGACAGGTCGATTCCGTCCGCTCCGGCGTCGAGCGCCTCCTTGTAAGCCAGCACCGAAGTGCCCGCGGTCTCGTGCGTGTGCAGGCGGATATGCACCTTCGGTCCCAGCTTCTTGCGCGCCTGCCTGATGCTCTCGTAGACCACTGCGGGCGTGGCCGTTCCCGAGGCGTCCTTGAAGCACAGCGAGTCGAAGCCCACGCCCGCAGCCATGATCTGGTCGAGCGTCTTCATGTAAAACGGTGCGTCGTGCGCTCCGCTGCATCCCGGCGGCAGGGCCATCAGCGTAATGCAAATCTCGTGTTTCAGGCCGTGCTTCTGGATCATCTGCCCGGCATAGATCAAATTGTTGACGTCGTTCAGGGCATCGAAGTTGCGAATGGTCGTGGCGCCATGCTTCTTGAACAGCTTGGCGTGCAGTTCGATGATGTCGGAGGGCTGGCTTTCGAGCGCAACCACGTTGATGCCGCGTCCCAGAGTCTGGAGGTTCGCCGCCGGACCTACGGTCGCGCGGAAGCTGTCCATCATGTCGAAGGCGCTCTCGTTGCAATAGAAGAAGAGCGCCTGGAAGCGCGCGCCACCGCCGAACTCGAAATGATCGATGCCCGCGGCCGCAGAGGCCTCGAGTGCGGGAAGGAAGTCCCTGGTGAGCACGCGGGCGCCCAGACAGGATTGCAAGCCGTCCCGGAATGCGGTGTTCATCACTTTGACCAGCTTCTTGGCCATGATCGCCAGCCCCCGACTCTGTTGCGGTTGATAATTTAAGGATTATCCAGCAGTTCCGGCCACCTGGCGCGCAGGATCTTGGCCTGGTCGGCATAAGCGCGAACGGACGCGACAAAGCCCCGGTACCCTGCCAACCAGGCCCGCTGCCTTCACCCATTGGCTCCGCGTCGGGGTCTGATCGTGGGCGCGATTGTATGCTTCCAGCGTCTCTGTGCTGAGAACTGACCCTCTATTCCGTCGTCGGCATGTGAATGTACATGGATTGGATTCCAACCCGTCCCGGACCGGTGAAGCGGTTCCACACCACCTGTCCGGCGCTCGCAAACAGTCCCGTGGAAAGTTTCTGGAACTGCGTATCCATCTGCACGCTGCGGTCTTTGTAGATCCAGCCGCCGGGCTCGACGTCGATCTGTTCGCCGGCCGCGAGCGTCACCTCGAAAACGTTGCCGTATCCATGTACCCACACGATGCCTTCACCTTGTTGCGCGGTGAAATGATCGATGAAGAATCCGGTCCCGCCCAGCAGCATATTGGCAATGCCTTTAACTCGCGTGAAGGTGTAGTCCACGCCGGCGGTGGCGGCGAGAAACTGGTGCTCGCGCATCTCGATTCCTTCGCCGCGGTTCAGATGGAGGGCGAAAATGTGTCCCGCACCGTCGCGGCTGAAGCCGATCTGTCCAGGCCCGTTGGCTTCCGTCATGAAGATGGGCATGCCCGCCAGCACGCGCTTCAACGAGCCTTTCAGGGATTTGACGCCTATTTGTACCTTGGGCTCTTTCCAGAGAAGAATATAGTGCTCGAAATACACCGGAACGGCGCCTAGCTCGATGTGCAGCACCGGAACCAGTTCGCCTTCGACGTGGTAGGTCACGCCGGCAAATTTCTCGTCGCGCGCCACCGTGGGTTTCAAAACGGGAATAGCCATGTTGGAGTCGCCTTAGCGCTGGTGTGCCGCGAAGCGTCGCTTGAACCACTTGTCGAGCATCCGCTTCTCATAGGGCAGGGACTGGCCGGAATAATCCCTATCGGGGTGCTCCAGGTAGCCCATGTCGGCAATGCTCTCCTTGCGGTCCAGTAAAACGCGACCGCCGGCCTGCAGCACGTAGTGCAGCGTCATGCTCGGCCAGTCCGCCTTGCCTCGCAGGATGCGCACTTCTCGGCCCGGGCGCGAGACGCTTAGGTGGCCTGCGAGGTCGACATCGAGCACCTCTATCTTCAGCGACTGGTTGGGGGGAAGATAGCGCCGGCCAAGCTGTTTGAGATGTGTCTCGATCTCTTTCATATGGGTAATTCTGTCCTCAGGGTCCCGACCCACATCGGCGTAGCTTTCGGGATTGACAAACGAGACGGTAACCGCGGCACCGGCCGAAGACATCCACAGGCAAACAGAAAGCAGAAGCAATAGACGGTACAGGTTTGCGCGCATGGCAGCCCTCCAGGAGAGGTGCGTCGATCACTGGCCGCATAAGCATCACGCCCGCGCGAGCGGCGCTCCCGCCCGCCAGGTGGAATTATCATACGCTCTGGCAGCGAGGGGAACCACTACCGCCGCCGCTGCCGCATCGGGTGTCACCATCCCGCAGGTAGCCTCATGCGTTTTCCGGATCCCCGGCCCGTGCGCGAAGCGTGGGCAGCCCTACACCGGCTGCGTCGAAGCCGCCATCCACGGCCAGGACCTGGCCGTTGACATAGCTCGCGGCCGGGCTGCACAGAAAGCCTACGGCCGATGCAATCTCCCCGGTCTCGCCGTAGCGGTTCAGTGGAATTGCGTCGTAGTAATCGGAGCGGATCGCCACGCTGTGGACGAGTTTGGCCATCTCGGTGTCTACCGGACCAGGCGCGATGGCGTTTACGCGGATGCCGACGTTGCCCAGCTCGACCGCTTGTTGCTTGGTGAGATGAATGAGTGCCGCCTTGCTGGTGCCGTAGGCGACGCGCAGCGTGCTGGCGCGCAGGCCGGATATGGAAGCGATATTGACGACGCTGCCACCGCCGGTCCTGGTCATTACCGGCACGCATGCCTGGGTGCAAAGGAAGGCGCCGTCAAGGTTGGTCCCCAGCACGTAGCGCCATTCCTCGAACGAGGTTTTGCCGATGGGTTTGAACACTGCGACGCCGGCATTATTGACCAGCGCGTCAATCCGGCCGAACGTGGCGGCCACATTGTCAACGGCCGCTTGAACCTGCAAGGGGCTTGACACGTCGCAATGCAGCGCAAGCACATGATCAGGATCATTCAGCGCGGTCGCCGTTCGCGTTAGCGTGTCGGCGTCGATGTCGAGCAACGCGCCCCGATGCCCGCGGGCGAGGAACCACCGGGCGATCGCCAGGCCGATGCCGCGCGCGCCGCCGGTAACCACGGCAACCGGGGTCGATGAGTCATTCGATACCATGAGTTTCTCCGATGAATGATTGATGGTTTTTGCGCGCGATACGCCAGCGCCCTATAGGGAAGTCGCGCCTGGAATGTATGACGCGGACGCGCATCGGGTCAAGCGGTTCCGCATCATGGGTGGCGGACAATCGATGGTATCGATTTGATTTACAATTGCTGAAAGTGTCGATTCGTACTGAACAGGCGCAGCCGGCACACGATGCCGTCGGGTCCCGCCGGTACGAGCTGGTGGCATAGCTGCTATCGCCGGTGGCGAAATATCCAGGTCAAACTCGACCGTACCGCTGCAGCCTCGGCCGCGGATTGGAAGAGTCTGGCCCCGATTCATTCCCTTTCACCCACTGTCACAGGAGGATTAACCATGAATATCACGCGACGTAAGCTGCTTACCGGCGCCGGCGCCGGGGCTCTCGCCTTGTCGATGGGCCGCGCCTTCGCCCAGAAGGCCGAGTTCAAGTACAAATACGCGAATAACCTGCCGGTCACGCACCCGATGAATCTCCGTGCCAAAGAGATGGCCGACGCCATTCGCGCAGAGACCAAGGGCCGTGTCGATATCCAGATCTTCCCCAACAACCAGCTCGGCTCGGACACCGACATGCTAAGCCAACTGCGATCGGGCGGCATCGAGTTCTTCACGCTTTCGGGGCTGATCCTGTCGACGCTGGTGCCGGCGGCGTCCATTAACGGCATCGGCTTCGCGTTCGCCGATTACGACCAGGTGTGGAAGGCCATGGACGGGGACCTTGGTGCCTACGTCCGCGCACAGATCGCCAAGGCCAACCTGGTCGCAATGGACAAGATCTGGGACAACGGCTTTCGCCAGATCACCACTTCGACCAAGCCCATTCTGACGCCGGCTGACCTGAAGGGCATGAAGCTGCGCGTCCCGCCATCCCCGCTGTGGACGTCGATGTTCGAAGCGCTAGGCGCAGCGCCGGTCTCCATCAACTTTGCGGAGGTGTACTCCGCCTTGCAGACCAAGGTTGTCGAGGGCCAGGAGAATCCGCTCGCGATCATCTCGACGGCCAAGCTGTACGAGGTGCAGAAGTACTGTTCGCTCACGAACCACATGTGGGACGGCTTCTGGTTCCTCGCCAACGGACGCGCCTGGGAGCGTCTGCCCGCGGATTTGCGCGCGATCGTCAGCAAGCACGTCAATGCCGCCGGCGTGAAGGAGCGCGTCGATGTCGCCGAACTGAATGCGACGCTGCAAAAGGATCTCGCCGCGAAAGGGCTGGTGTTCAATCAGACAAAGGCCGACTCCTTCCGCGGCCAGCTGCGCAAGGCCGGCTTCTACGCTCAATGGAAAGCCAAGTATGGCGACGAGGCATGGGCCATCCTCGAGCGGAGCACGGGCAAGCTGGCATGAGCCCCGCCGGCTCGATCCGATGGAGGTCGCCGTCGCCTAGCCACGGGGTGAAGTTCACCGGCACGGCATGCATGGCGTGAACCGGCCGGGCCGGCCATGGCTGGCCCGCGTCGACGCGGTACTTGGCCTGCTGGTGGAAGTTCCGGCCGCGCTGCTCGTGCTGGCCGACATCGGTGTGCTGTTCTGGGGCGTGGTGGCGCGCTTCGTCTTGCACCGCCCGCTGGTGTGGTCGGACGAACTGGCATCAATCCTGTTCCTGTGGCTGGCGCTGCTGGGCTCGGTGGTGGCTTTGCGCCGGGGCGAACACATGCGCATGACGGCGCTGGTCAGCAAAGCCAGTCCGGCGCTGCGGGCGCTGCTCGAAGTCGTGGCGACCAGCGCCTGCCTCGCATTCCTGGCGATGGTGGCCTGGCCCGCCTGGAATTATGGCGCAGACGAGCGCGCCATCACCACGCCGGCCCTGGAAATTTCCAATGCCTGGCGCGCCGCCGCGCTGCCGGTGGGCATTGCGCTGATGGCGGCTTTCGCTGCGCTGCGCCTGGCGCAGCTGGCGAACCTCAAGCAGTTTGTGCAAGCAATGGCCGTTGTGCTGGGCATCGTCGCCGCCTTCTGGTTCGCCCGGCCGCTGTTCGAGGGACTGGGGCGGCTCAACCTGTTGATCTTCTTTGTCGGCGTTGCGGCCGGCAGCGTGCTAGCCGGGATTCCGATCGCATTTGCGTTTGGCCTTGGCATCGTCGGCTACCTGGCGCTGACCACGAGCACGCCCTTGGAGGTGATCATTGGCCGCATGGACGAAGGCATGTCGCACCTGATCCTGCTGGCTGTTCCTCTGTTCGTATTCCTCGGCCTGCTGGTCGAGATGACCGGTATGGCGCGCGCGATGGTGGCTTTCCTCGCGGGCTTGCTTGGTCATGTGCGCGGCGGCCTGTCGTATGTGCTCGTCGGCGCGATGTATCTGGTGTCCGGGATCTCGGGTTCGAAGGCGGCGGACATGGCGGCCATCGCGCCCGCGCTGTTTCCCGAGATGAAAATGCGCGGCGCAAAGGAGGGCGAGTGGGTGGCGCTGCTCGCCGCCACCGGCGCACAGACCGAGACGGTGCCGCCCAGTCTGGTGCTGATCACGATCGGCTCGGTGACCGGGGTGTCGATCTCGGCATTGTTCACCGGCGGCTTGTTGCCGGGAGTGGTGCTCGGCCTGGTGCTGTGCGTCGTGGTCTGGTTTCGTTCCCGCCATGAAGACCTGAGCCAGGTCAAGCGCGCGCCTTGGAAGGAGGTGATCCGGTTGCTGGTGATCGCTTTCCCCGCACTGGTGCTGCCGTTCCTTATCCGCGCGGCGGTGGTCGAAGGCGTGGCCACGGCCACCGAAGTCTCTACCATCGGCATCGCATATACCGTGCTTGCCGGCCTCTTCATATACCGGCAATTCGATTGGAAACGGATCGGGCCGATGTTGGTGAATACGGCGTCGCTCTCGGGTGCGATCCTGCTGATCATCGGCACCGCGACGGCAATGGCCTGGGGGCTGACGCAATCGGGCTTTTCGCGCTGGCTGGCCGAAATCATGGCCGGCCTACCCGGCGGGGCGCCGATGTACCTCGCGGTCTCGATTCTGACGTTCACGGTGCTCGGCTCGGTGCTCGAGGGCATCCCCGCCATCGTGCTGTTCGGCCCGCTGCTGTTCCCGATCGCGCGCCAGCTCGGTGTGCACGAGGTGCATTACGCAATGGTCGTGGTGCTGTCGATGGGGCTGGGACTGTTTGCGCCACCGCTTGGAGTGGGCTATTACGCGGCCTGCGCTATCGGGCGCGTGAATCCGGATGCGGGTATCCGCCCCATCATCGGATATATGCTGGCGCTGCTCTTCGGCATCCTCGTTGTGGCGGCGGTGCCGTGGATCTCGATCGGCTTTCTCTGAGCTGTCGAAGACAGACGCATAGCTAGGATCGAAAGCCGTCAATCAGCCGTGTTTGCTGACCTTCTCCAGGTCCGCGTCCGACGGGAAACGTCCTGTCTCGTAGCGCGAGTAGACGAGCTTCTCGTCGACAACGATGTCGAACTGGCCCGACTTGCCCGGTCGAACGTCAATCGGTCCGCGGCCGCGAGCCTCAATCCAAGCCTTCACACGGAGGGCTTCAGATTTGTAGCCTCAGGCCGCGCAGTAATGTATGACGATAGTCATGATCGTTGTCTCGTTGGGGGAAATCGTGCAGAGCCGGACGCAAGCCGCAATGGGGCAGGCGATTTTAGGAATGGTAGAGGTTCAGGTGGGTGCGGCGCTTGCGGGCGACGCCGCTCGCATGGGCCGCGTGCGCGACTGCCTTGGCTACGACCTGCGCCACCTTGCGGTTGAAGACGCTGGGGATGATGTAGTCTTCCGATAACTCGTTTTTGCTTACCACGCTGGCAATGGCCTGCGCCGCCGCGAGTTTCATCTCTTCGTTGATGCAGCTTGCGCGGCAGTCCAGGGCGCCGCGGAAGATCCCCGGAAAGCACAGCACATTGTTGATCTGGTTCGGGTAATCGCTGCGGCCGGTGGCAATGATCCGGGCGCAGTCCTGAATGTCCTCGGGCATGATCTCGGGCGTGGGGTTGGCCAGGGCGAAGACCATCGCATCCTTGGCCATACTCTGCACCGCTTCGCGGGTGATGGTTCCCGGAGCGGATAAGCCCAGCAACAGGTCGGCCCCCTGCAGCGCCTGCAGGACCGTTCCCTTGAATTTGCCGGGGTTGGTGTGGGCGGCGAACCACTCCTTGGCCACGTTCATGTTCTCCTTGCGCCCCTTATAGACCGCGCCGGTACGGTCGCAGCCGACGATGTTGGTCACGCCGGCGGCCATCAACATCTTGCTGCAGGCGACCCCGGCGGCCCCGACGCCGTTGACCACCACTTTGAGATCGGCTATTTTCTTCCTCACGATCTTGAGCGCGTTGATCACCGCTGCCAGCACCACCACGGCGGTGCCATGCTGATCGTCGTGAAAGACCGGGATATCGAGGGCCGCTTTGAGGCGTTCCTCGATCTCGAAGCAGCGCGGCGCAGAGATATCCTCGAGGTTGAAGCCGCCGAAGGTCGGCGCCAGTGCAATTACGGTGCGGATGATCTCCTCGGTGTCCTTGGTGTTGAGGCAGATGGGGAACGCATCCACGCCGCCGAATTCCTTGAACAGCATCGCCTTGCCCTCCATCACCTGCATTGCCGCTTCCGGGCCGATGTCCCCCAGCCCCAGCACCGCCGTGCCGTCGGAGACCACCGCGATGCAGTTTTTCTTGATGGTCAGGATTTGCGCTCTCGCCTTGTCCTCGGCGATGGCCATGCAGACTCGGGCCACGCCCGGCGTATAGGCCATCGACAGGTCGGCGCGGGTTCGAAGCGGTATCTTGCCGGCGATTTCGATCTTCCCGCCGAGGTGCATCAGGAAGGTGCGGTCGGACACGCTGACGACCCGCACGCCTTCGAGTTTCTTGACGGCCTCGATCACTTCCTGGCCGTGCCGGGTGTCACCGACATTGACGGTAATGTCGCGCACCATCTGGTCCTTGGTGGCGGAAACCAGGTCGACGGCGCCGATGTCGCCGCCGACCGAACCGATGGTGGAGGCAACCCTGCCCAGCATACCGACGCGGTTTTTCACCCGGACACGCAGGGTGATGCTGTAGCTGGGACTCGGGGCGCCGCGTGGGGCGGGATCTTGTTTGGGCATGGCGGTCATTCCTCTTTGACGAAGTCGTATTGGCCGACACCCTGTATCAGCAGGAAGCGGCATGGTTTGTCGGACGAATTGGATGTATGGTGCGCGCTTGGGGGCGCCACGGCTGTGGATTCGCCGGGATTCAATTCGCGGCGTGTGGCCGGAGCGCGTGTTTCGATCAGCACCCTGCCTTCCAGACCGTAGTAGTGATCGGTAACCCGGGTGTGATGGTGCCAAGGGATGAACTCTCCGGGGGCGAGCACGTATTCCCGCACCAGCACGTCGGCGCCTTTCGCGATTACTGAAATCTTCTTCGCTTGGTAGAGTGGGGGCTGAACTTCGCTCATAACCAATCTCCCGGTAGTTGAGCAAACTGCGGCGTCATCGTGAGTCAGTTTACGCTTGAATGACCGCAGCGGGTCTATTCCGTATATGGCAGGGATGAGTATTGCTGCGCTCCCGTACAGGTCCGAACAAGCGCGACGCACGCACTCGGCGCCCGTCCCTGGTGGGAGTCCACTAAAGGCGCGGCGTCGATGTCTGGATGGACATTGGTCTGGAGCGATATCCGGACATTGATCAGCGGTGAATATAATGTTCGAGCTGGTCGATTATGAATTGCTGCTCCGAAATGGCGTCTTTGACAAGATCGCCGATGGACAATACGCCTATTACCCGGCCGTTGTCGATCACGGGAAGGTGCCGAGCGCGCTTCTTGGTCATGAGCGCCATGCACTCTTCGTTGGTCTGAGTCGGGGTAACGCAAACGACTTCTCGCGTCATGATCTCGTTCACCGGCGTACTGCTTGAAGACTTGCCTTTCAGCGCGACCTTCCTCGCGTAGTCCCGCTCCGAGATGATCCCCACCAAACGCGGGCCATCCATGACCAATACCGCGCCTACGTCTTTGTCCGCGAGCAGTTTGAGGGCGTCGAGCACCGGCACATCGGGGGCGATGGAGATGACTCCGGACGGTTTCAACTTTAATATCTGCGCTACTGTTTTCATCGGTATTCTCCGTTTCGAATCTGACCGAGAGCAGGTGGAGCTGCCAACAACCAGGCCGGGCTCGGATGCCGGTTCCCGCGCGGTTTCACAATTCTATGCTATTCCAATTGCCGCCGGTTCGGCCAATCGCTGCTCTCGGCACCGTGCGACTGCTTCCGGGCGCGATGCTCGATGCGCACAATCGGCCATGTCCTGCCCTTCAGCAAGGGCAGCTTCAGGGATGGTCTGCAAAACTCACGTTCCAGCCGCGACCGGCAGTATCTCCCATCGCTGCAGATCTCAAGCTCCGATTGCGACCGAGAACCCCACCGTCGTTATGCCGCCGCGGCTGGCGGCGAACACGCTGCCGGCGTGCATCGCCGCCACGGCCTTGACGATGGCCAGGCCCAGGCCGTGACTCTCCCCGCTGTTGGTCCGCGCCATATCGACGCGGTAGAATCGGTCGAACAACCGTCCCAGGTGCTCGGGCGGGATCGCCGGACCGGGGTTGGACACCGAGACGCGCGCCTGGCGCTCCTCAGCCGACACCTCGACGAGGATCTCCGAGCCCGCCGGCGAATGGCGGATGGCGTTGTGCAGCAGGTTGGTCACGGCGCGTTGGAACAGCGAAATCTCGATCGGCGCCTGTGCGTCGCCCTGCACGCGTACGCTGACGCTTGCCTCTTCCGTCAGGAAATCGAGAAACTCGACGGCTTTCTCCACCTCGGCGGCGAGCGAGGTCCGCAACAGCTGCTGCGGGCGCTCGCCCAGGCTGGCGCGAGCGAGGAACAGCATATCGTTGATCATGGCGCGCAGCCGCTCCAGATCCTCGAGGTTGGACTGCAGCACCTCGACGAGTTCGGTCGCGCTGCGCTCGCGCGATAACGCCACCTGCGTCTGTCCGATCAGATTGGTCAGCGGCGTGCGCAGTTCATGCGTCACGTCGGCGTTGAAGGTTTCGAGCTGTGCATAGGCGGCCTCGAGCCGGTCGAGCGCGCCGTTGAACGACTGTGCCAGATCCGACAGTTCGGCCGGCAGCCGCGCCACCACGAGCCGCTGCGACAACATGCTCGGGCTCAATTCATGCGCTTCGCGCGACAGCCGCTTCAACGGCACCAGGCCCCAGTGCGTGATAAGGTAGCCGATCAGCGCAAACAGCAGCACGCCACCCGTACCGCTGGCGAACAGGACCGAACGGAAATCGCGGCGCGTCCGTGCGTACGACTCCGAGTCGATGCCGACGATGAAGCGCAGTGCCGCGTGACGTGCGCTGGCCGGGAAGTAGGCGCTGCGGATCAGCATGGGTTCCGGCCGGTCGCCGATGCGCAGCTCGCCGACGTTGCGCGCGCCCTGGCTGAAGCTGACGATCTCGGCCAGGGCGTTGCCGTAGCGGATCTGCGGATCGTCGCTGAGGATCCAGTACTGGGTGCTGCGGTCCGGCGGCGTCAACGCGTCGAGCTTGGCATGGATGCGCTCCCATTGTTCCGGCCCGCGCAGGCGCTCGATCACGTAGTCGATGTCCCGAAACTTGGTGTCGAGCTGCTCGATCTGCTGGCGCCGCAGCACGGTGGCCAACTCTTTATCGAGGGCATAGCCGAGCAGGGACAGCACCAGCAGAGCCGCCATGGCGAACATCGCGGCCAGGCGTGCGGCGATTGCGATTGAGCGGGCAGAGCTCACCGCGCCGGACGCTCCTCGAGAACGTAGCCCATGCCGCGCACGGTGTGCAGCAGGCCGCTGTGGAAGGGCGCGTCGATTTTGGCACGCAGCCGCTTGATCGCCACCTCGACGACGTTGGCGTTGGTGTCGTAATTGACCTCCCACACCATTTCGGCGATCGCGGTCTTCGACAGGATCTGACCCTGGTGGCGGGCCAGCACGGTGAGCAGCGCGAACTCCTTGGCGGTGAGGTCGATGCGGCTGCCGTCGCGGAACGCCTTGCGCGCCAGCAGGTCGACCACCAGGTCGCCGACGCGAATCTGCGTCGCCTCGTGCTTGCGGACGCGGCGCGTCAGCGCTTGCAGGCGCGCCAGCAGCTCCATGAACGAAAACGGCTTGATCAGATAGTCGTCGGCGCCTGCGCGCAATCCCTTGACGCGATCCTCGATGCGGTCGCGCGCGGTAAGCATGATCACCGGCGTGTCCTTGACCGCGCGCAAGGACTGCAGCACCGCCAGGCCATCGAGGCCAGGCAGCATCTGATCGAGCACGATCACGTCGTAGTCGATTTCGAGCGCAAGGTGCCGCGCATCGAGCCCGTTGTGCGCCAGGTCGACGCTGCAGCCCTGCTCGGTGAGCCCCTTGTAGAGGTAGTCCGCTATCTTCAGCTCGTCTTCGACCACGAGGATCTTCATCGCTCCATCCCGTCCGCTATGCGGCGCGCGCGGCACCATGGCGGCCCGCCCGTGCACGCCGCATCGGCGTCATTCTCCGCCCATCGGCACGACGGCGCCGGGGGCGCGGCGCGCCTGCGTCCTGCGAACATACCAGCTGTGGGCACGATCGAGGTAGAGATATACGACAGGCGTGGTGAATAAGGTCATCGCCTGCGACACCAGGAGGCCGCCCACCATCGCGTAGCCCAGGGGCCGGCGCAACTCGGAGCCGGCACCGTGGCCCAGCATCAGCGGCAGGCCCGACAGCAGCGCGCACATGGTCGTCATCATGATCGGGCGGAAGCGCAGCAGGCAAGCCTGGTAGATGGCCTGGTGCGCATCCAGCCCCTGCACGCGCTCGGCGTTGAGGGCGAAGTCGATCATCATGATGCCGTTCTTCTTGACGATACCGATCAGCAGGATGATGCCGATCAAGGCGATCACGCTCAAGTCGTAGCCGCCCAGGCGCAGGACCAGGAGCGCCCCGACACCGGCGGAGGGCAGAGTCGACAGGATGGTCAGGGGATGGATGTAGCTCTCGTAGAGCAGGCCGAGGACGATGTAGACGGCCACCAGCGCCGCGGCGATCAGGTAGGGCTGCGTCGCCAGCGAGTCGCCGAAAGCCTTGGCCGTGCCCTGGAAGCTCCCCGACAAGGTCGCCGGCACGCCCATCTTCCCTTTCGCTTTCTCGATCGCCTTCACCGCGTCGCCGAGAGACACTCCGGGCGCAACGTTGAACGAGATCGTCACCGCCGGGAACTGGCCCTGGTGGCTGATGAGCAGGTAGGCGGTCTTGCTGGTATCGACCTTGACGAAGGCCGACAGCGGCACCTGCTGGCCGGTCAGCGGCGAGGTGATATAGAGCTTGTCGAACAGCGCCGGGTCCTGCTGCAGCTTCGGCGACACTTCCAGCACCACGTGATAGCTGTTGGTTTGGGTGAAGTACTGCGCGACCTGGCGCTGGCCGATCGCGTCGTACAGCGTCGCGTCGATCAATGCCGGCGAAATGCCGAAGCTCGACGCCCGTGCCCGGTCGATCGTCAGCGTCGCCGCCGCGGCCGCATTTTGCTGGTCCGACGCCACGTCGGTCAGCTCCGGCACGCGGCGCAGGCCCTCGAGCAGGCGCGGAGCCCAGGTGTTGAGCTCGTCGAGATTGGTGTCGGTCACCGTGTATTGGTACTGCGTGCGCGACAGCCGGCCGCCGACGTTGATGTCCTGCGGCGCCTGCATGAACAGATTGATGCCCTGCAGCTTCGCCACCTTGGGGCGCAGGCGCGCAATCACCTCGTCGGCGCTGGCAGTGCGGCCCTCATCCTTGGGTCTGAGGGCGATGAAGAACACGCCCGTGTTGGCGGTGTTGCCGCCGGCGAACATGCCGAAGCCGGTCACGTCCGGGTCGCGCCGCACCACGTCGGCAACCAGCTTCATGCGCTGCCGCATCGCCGTGAACGAGGCGTCCTGCGAGGTCTCGGCGAAACCGTAAATTGTGCCGGTGTCCTGCTGCGGGAAGAAACCCTTGGGGCTGAATATGAACATTGCGACGCTCAGTGCCAGGGTGGCGAGGAACACGCACAGCGTCGCGAACTCATGCTTGAGCACGAACTCGAGCCCGCGCTTGTAGCCCGCCGCCATCGCGGCGAAGCCATGCTCGAACAGGCGGTACAGCCGTCCGTGCGGTTTTGCGTGAGCGTCGGAGAGATAGCGCGAGCACAGCATCGGCGTCAGCGTCAGCGACACCGCCACCGAGACGACGATGGTCATGGTCACAGTGACCGCGAACTCGCGGAACAGCCGGCCGACGATGCCGCCCATCAGCAGTAGCGGGGTGAAGACGGCCACCAGCGAAACCGAGATCGAGATGATGGTGAAGCCGATCTCGGCCGCACCTTTGTAGGCGGCCTCGAGCGGCTTCATCCCGGCCTCGACGTGGCGGTAGATGTTCTCCAGCATCACGATCGCGTCGTCGACGACAAAGCCCACGGCGATCGTCAGCGCCATCAGCGACAAATTGTCCAGGCTGTAG
The DNA here is from genome assembly GCA_027457185.1 of Burkholderiales bacterium. Classification (GTDB taxonomy): domain Bacteria; phylum Pseudomonadota; class Gammaproteobacteria; order Burkholderiales; family SG8-39; genus 2-12-FULL-64-23. The sequence goes on from DAIDTN010000115.1 coordinate 15,321, forward strand.
TTCATCAGGTACATGGCGGCTGCGGTGCCCATCAGCGCGAGCGGCACCGTCAGGCCGGGAATCACGGTGGCCGGCACGCTGCGCAGGAAGGCGAAGATCACCAGGATCACGGCGACGATGGTGATCATCAGCGTAATCTCGACTTCGTGCACCGAAGCGCGGATGTTCTGCGTCCGGTCCACCAGCGTGTTGACCGATATCGCCGGCGGCATCGCTGCCCGCAACCGCGGCAGCGCGGCCTTGATGCGGTCGACGGTCGCGATCACGTTGGCGCCCGGCTGCTTGTGCACGAACAGGATCATGCCGCGGCCGTTCTCGACGGCGCTTCCCGGCGGGGCCGCGGCGCCGGCATAGGCCCAGCCGGCGGTGAGGTCGTTCTCCGGTCCCTCGACCGCGACGCCGATATCGCGCACCCGTACCGGCGCGCCGTTGCGATACGCAAGCACCATGTCGTTCCAGGGCTCGGCCTGCAGAACCTGGTCGTTGGTGTAGACGGCGAAGCTCTGCTGTTCGCCGTTGATGCTGCCGGTGGGCTGGCTGACGGTGGTGGTCGCGATCACGCCGCGCACCTCCTCCAGGCTCATGCCCATGGCGGCGAGCTTGGCCGGATCCACATGCACCCGCACCGCGGGCTTTTGCGCGCCGCCGATGCCAACGTCCCCGACACCCGGAATCTGCGAAATCTGCTGCGCCAGGATGGTGTCGGCGTATTCGTTGACCAACGTCAGCGGCAGGGGGTCGGACTGCACCGCCAGCACGATGATGGCCAGGTCGGCCGGATTTGTCTTGCGGAAAGTCGGCGGACTGGGCAGGTTGGCGGGCAGCTGGCCGGCGGCGGCGTTGATCGCCGACTGTACATCGAGCGCGGCGGCGTCGATATTGCGATCGAGGTCGAACTGCAGCGTGATCTGTGTCGAGCCCAGGGCGCTGGTCGAAGTCATCTGCGACAGGCCGGCGATGAGCGAGAACTGGCGCTCCAAGGGCTGGGCCACGTTGGCGGCCATGGTTTCCGGATTGGCGCCGGGGAGGTTGGCGGAAACCTGGATGGTGGGGAAGTCCACCTGTGGCAGGGCAGATACCGGCAGCAAGGGCCACGCCGCCACGCCGACCAGCAGGATGGCGAGTGCCAGCAGCGAGGTGCCGATCGGGCGCCTGATGAAGGTGGCGGATACGCTCATCGCCCCGCTCCGGTCGCTGCTGCGGCAGCGCCGGGGCCGGCGACGACGGCGACGCCGGGTTTGATCTTGTACTGGCCATAGAGCACCACCGTCTCGCCGGCCTGCAGGCCCTTGGCGACGACGGCCTTGCCGTCCTGGGTCTGCAGCACCTCGATCGGCCGCATCTGCGCCTTGCCGTCGGCGCCGATTACGTAGGCATAGGTGCCCGACTGGCCGCGCTGCACCACGGGCGCCGGCACCGTCAGGGCCTGCGCGTACTCGCCCAGCCGTAGCCGTACGTTGACGTACTGGCCCGGCCACAGCACGTGCTTCGGGTTGGCAAAGTGCGCCTTGAGCTGCACGGTGCCGCTGGCGACGTCGATCTGGTTGTTGACCAGTACCAGCTTGCCGCGCGCGAGCAGCGCGTCGCCATCGCGCGAATAGGCCAGCACCGTGAGCTGCCGGCCTGCCTGCTGGGCGCGATTGATCGCCTGCACCGCGTCGCCGGGCAGCGTAAACACCGCGGCGATGGGATCGATCTGGTTGATCACCACCAATCCGTTGGCGTCGCTGGCGTGCACGATGTTGCCTGGGTCGACCAGACGCGCGCCGACACGGCCCGCGAGCGGCGCGGTGATCGTCGCGTAGCTCAGCTGAACCTGTGCATAGTGGATCTGCGCATCGTCGGTCTGCACTGCGGCTTGAACCTGGGCGACCAGTGCGCGCTGAGTGTCCAGCGTCTGCTGCGAGGTCGCATCCTCCTTGATCAGCTGCGTGTAGCGATCAAGGTCCAGCCGCGCGTTGGCGAGCTGTGCCTGGTCTCGCGCCTTCTGCGCTTGCACCTGTTCGAGTTGGGCGCGCAACGCACGCGCATCGAGCTGGGCCAGCACCTGACCGGCCTTGACGTCCTCACCCTCGACATAGCCGACACGTTCAAGCTGGCCGTCGAGCCGTGTCTTCACCGTAACCGTGGACAGCGGCTGCACGGTACCAACGCCGATCAGATAATTCGGCACGTCCTCGCGCTGCACCCGGACCAGCGTGGCGGGCACGGCGGCCACGGCCCTGGGTGCGGGCGGCGGCGCCTCGATGCGATTGCGCAGCGCGAACCAGGCTATGGCAGCGAGTGTCAGGATCAGTGCGCCGCGGCGCAGCCGGCGGCGTCGAACAAGGGAGGCGGTATGGGTGTCCATGCGCTTGTCGTCTTCAGTTGCCGGGCGCCGTCGACTCGACCGGCGAAGAGGTGTTTGCGGAAAGAGCATTGCCGGCAGCGGAGAGGCCGCCGCCGGGGCGCGTTGCGGATTTGGCCGCGGCTCCCGCCAGCTCGGCCGCGTTCCAGCCGCCGCCGAGAGCCTTTACCAGCGCCGCGCTGGCGACCAATTGGCGTCCGAGCAGCTGCACCGCGCTGCGCTGGTTGGAGAGCAACAAGGTCTGCGAGGTGACCACTGCCAGGTAGGTGGCCGTGCCGGCGCGGTACTGTGCGAGGCTGGCGCGCTCGGCCACGCGTGCCGAAGCGACCGCAGCATCCTGGACCGTGCGCTCTGCGGCGAGCACGCGCAGGGCGGCGAGATTGTCTTCGACTTCCTGCAATCCTGTGAGCACCGTCCGCTTGTACTGCGCGACAGAGGCGTCGTAGGCGGCCACCGCTGCATCGGTCTGC
>DAIDTN010000116.1 GCA_027457185.1 Burkholderiales bacterium
ACAGCGGCCTGGGCAACGCGCAGGACAAGTTCGACAAGAATTACCGCAAAACCCTGGGATTGTTGCGCGATCTGAAGCGGGCGAAAGCGGTGGGTGTGATCGCCGAATACCCGCAGCTCGGCCTGGTCGAGATTGCACGTCCGGTCGGTGTGGTGGCAGCCATCACGCCCTCGACCAATCCGGGCGCCACGCCGGCAAACAAGATCATCAATGCGCTCAAAGGCCGCAACGCTGTCATCATCGCGCCTTCGCCCAAGGGTCTATCCACCTGCGTCAGGCTGCTCGAGTTCGTGCACGCCGAGTTTGCCAAGATCGGCGCGCCGGCGGATCTGGTGCAGCACCTGCCGTCTCCGGTGACCAAGGATCTGACCCACGAACTGATGCGCCAGGCGGATCTGGTTGCCGCCCCCGGCTCGCAGGCGAATATACGAGCGGCCTATCTGAGCGGCACCCCGGCGGTGGGTGTGGGCGCGGGCAATGTGGTGGTCATCGTCGATTCCAGCGCCGATCTGGCGGACGCCGCGGCCAAGATCGTGCGCTCGAAAACGTTCGACAACGCCACCAGTTGCTCCTCCGAGAACAGCGCTGTGATTCTCGCCGACATTTATGACGCGATGCTGGCGGAACTGGCGAATCTAGGCGGGGTGCTGCTGGACGCCAAGGAAAAACTGCAGCTCGAGGGTGTGATGTTTCCGCGAGGCAAGCTCGCGTCGGCCACGACCGCGCAGTCTGCGCCGCGCATTGCCCAGATCGCCGGACTCGAACGCAATGCATTGAGGAACTGCCGCTTCATCATGGTGGAGGAGTCCGGCACCGGACCGTCCTGCCCGTTCTCGGGCGAGAAGCTCGCGCCGGTGCTGGCGATCTATAAGGCGCGCGATTTCGATGAAGCGTTCCGCATTACGCGCGACATCTACGACTACCAGGGCAAGGGCCATTCGGTGGGCATCCACACCCGCGACAACAGCCATGTCATGCGCCTCGGGTTGGAACTCGAGGTATGCCGGGTGATCGTCAACCAGGCGCACGCCATCGCCACCGGCGGCTCGTTCGACAACGGGCTGCCGTTTTCGCTGTCGATGGGCTGCGGCACGTGGGGCCGCAACAGCTTCTCCGAGAACATGAACTACCGGCATTTCCTCAACACCACGCGCATCGCGCGCGTCATCCCCGAGGACAAACCCTCGGATGAGGATCTGTTCGGGCCGTTCTGGAAAAAATACGGAAAGTAGGCGAGCAAAGCGGATGAATTTCGAGGAATACGCGGGCAAACCGCTCTTGGCGGGGCGCGGCATTGACGTTCCCAAAGGCGGATTGGCGAAGACGCCCGCCGAAGCCGCAGAAATCGCGGCCCGAATCGGCCCCGCCGTCGTTAAGGCCCAGGTTCCGACCGGCAAGCGCGGCAAGGCGGGCGGCATCAAGCTGGCCGCAACGCCGGACGAAGCCAGGATTCACGCCAAGACTATCATCGGCATGGAGATCGGCGAACACAAGGTCGAGAAGGTGCTGGTCGAGGAGCAGATGCCGATCGAACGCGAGCTTTATGCCGCGGTGCTCAACGATCCCTTGAGCAAGAGCCCGCTGGTCATGTTTTCGACCGAGGGCGGCATGGATATCGAGGAAGTCGCGGCGACGGCGCCCGACAAGCTCCACCGTCAGCCCGTCGATATCCGTCGCGGTTTCTCCCATGCGGACGCCAAGACGCTAGTCCAAGGCCTGGGGCTCGGCGCGGCCGAAGACAAGGTTGCCGACGCGCTCGCCAAGCTCTACTCGGTCTATGCCGCCTTCGACGCCGAGCTGTTGGAAATCAATCCGCTGATCGTCACTGGGGACGGCCGCGTGGTCGCGCTCGATTGCAAGTTCGTAATGGACGACTCCGGCATCGTCCGCCGTCCCGACATCGCGCGCGCGGGCACGCCCGAGAAGCTGACCGGCCTCGAGGCCAGTGCCAAGGCCGCCGGGCTCAAGTATATCGACCTCGAAGGCAATGTCGGCGTGCTCGCCAACGGCGCCGGGTTGACCATGACAACGATGGACGTCATCCGCCATCATGGCGGCCGCCCCGCGAACTTTCTCGAGATCGGTGGCGAGTCCTACACCCAGGCCAAGCCCGCGCTCGAGCTGCTGCTGTCGAACCCGAACATCAAGAGCTTGGTCATCAACTTCTGCGGCGCCTTCGCGCGCACCGACGTGATGACCCAGGGAGTCATCGAGGCGATCGTGGCCCTGAAACCAAAACTGCCGATCTTCTTTTCGGTGCACGGCACCGGCGACGAGGAGGCGATCAGGTTGTTGAAGGACCGCCTGGGTGTCACGCCGCTCGCGACCATGGACGACGCGATAAAGGCGGCGGTGGAGGCAGCGCGATGATTGTCCGTGGCACCGATCGCATGCTGATAATGGGCATCACCGGCAAGCAGGGCGCGTTCTGGACTGAACGCATGCAGGCCTACGGCACCAAAATCGTCGCTGGCACCCATCCGAAGAAGGCGGGCAGCATGCATTGCGGAGTGCCGGTCTTCGCCACCGCCAGGGACGCGATGAAGGGCGCTGGCTTCGACGTCGCGGTCCTTTTCATCCCGCCCCTCATGGTCAAGGAAGCCGCCATGGACGCGATCGAGGCCGGCGCCAAGGGTCTGGTCGTGATGACCGAGCACATCCCGGTGCAGGACGTGATGTACTTCATGGCAGCGGCGAAGGAACGCAGCGCGCGCATCCTCGGCCCCAATACTGCCGGCGCCGTCACGCCTGGCGAATGCTTCGCCGGCTTCATGCCCGCCTTCAACGAGCGCATTTTCAAGCAGGGCTCGATCGGCGTGATTTCGCGCAGCGGCAGCTTGGGCGTGCTGTTTTGTCTCAATATCGTCCAGGCCGGCTACGGCGAATCCGCTTTCGTCGGCATCGGCGGCGATCCGATCATCGGCACCACCACGCGCGACGCGCTCATCGCCCTCGACAATTTTCCCGGTACCGAGGCCGTCGTCATGGTGGGCGAAATCGGCGGCTCGATGGAAGAGGAAGCAGCCGTTTACGCCAAGACCATGACCAAGCCCGTGGTCGCCTTCATTGCTGGCGGCGCCGCGCCCAAGGGCAAGAAGATGGGGCACGCCGGCGCCATCGTCATGGGCGACAAGGGAACCTACGCTTCCAAGCGCTCCGCGCTCGAAGCTGCGGGGGTTACCGTGTTGGATACGCCGTCCGATGTGGGCGCGGCGTTGAAAGCAGGGCTCGGGCGCTAAAGCCGACGGTGCGTACCCGGCGGCCTGACGGCGCCGCCGCGTGCGACGCTGGCGATTAGTTGAAATTCACCGCGGATTAGGGGAGAAGAATTTAAGGTAAATGAAACGATCTGGTCCGCGGCATAGCTGGTGTCACATGACAACAACAGACTCGGCTGGTCGCATATCGGCATTCGCTGAAGTTTTTTTGGTGTAGCCAACCCTTGGAGGAGGAGACTTATGAAGCGCGATACCGTGCAGAAGCAGGCTGGAGGCGCCAGTGGACAGACCATGTCGGTCCGGGTGGTCGCTTTCGCGAGCGCCATCGGGTGCACTGTCGAATGGTACGATTTCTTTATTTTCGGAATATTTTCCGGGCTTGTGTTCAACAAGCTGTTCTTTCCCCAGTTTGATCCCCTTATCGGAACGCTACTCGCGTACACGACCTTCGCGATCGGTTTTGTCGCGCGTCCCATTGGCGGCATCATCTTCGGCCATTTTGGCGACCGGATCGGTCGCAAAAGCATGCTGGTTTTCACGTTGCTCATCATGGGGGTTGCGACGGTTCTGATCGGATTTCTCCCGACCTATGCAAGCGCAGGTGTGTGGGCGCCGATTGCGCTGCTTGCCTTGCGCATATTTCAGGGCCTGGGAGTCGGGGGCGAATGGGGTGGGGCCGTGCTGATGGCCACTGAATATTCCTCCGGTGACAAGCGCGGCTTTTACGGGAGTTGGCCGCAGATCGGGGTCCCTGCCGGTCTCGCCCTGGCTACCGGAGTTGTCGCACTGCTGTCCTTCCTTCCCGAGCAGGAGTTTCTCGCCTGGGGATGGCGGGTTGCGTTTATCACAAGCGCCCTGCTGATCGCGGTCGGTCTTTACGTGCGCTTGAAGATCATCGAAACGCCCGCATTCGCAAAGGTGCTCGCGAACCGGTCCGAGGCGCGGGTACCTATCGTGGAGGTATTGCGCAAATATCCGAAGAACGTCCTGCTCGGTATGGGAGCCAGGTACATTGAGGGCGTCTGCTTCAATGTCTATGGGGTATTTCTGATTTCATACCTTACCCTGTCACTAAAATTCCCCAGAACGACCGTGCTCACGGCCGTCACCGTTGCGGCTGTTGTCTGCATTTTTTTTCTTCCCTACTTTGGGCAATTATCCGATCGCATCGGCCGACGGCGGGTATTTATTGCGGGATCCCTGGCTACCGGTCTCCTCGCATTCCCGGCGTTCTGGATCATGAGCACCACCTCGAGCACGATATGGCTCTACCTCGCAATCATCGTTCCCTTCGGCATTGTTTATCCAGCGGTATACGGGCCGGAGGCCGCCCTATTTTCCGAACTCTTCGATACACGCGTCCGCTATACCGGTATCTCGTTTGTCTACCAGTTTTCGGGCATATTTGCGAGCGGCCTCACGCCTTTGATCGCGACCAGCCTGCTTCCGATCGGAGGCGGCAAGCCTTGGCTGATAGTGGGATATATGGTTGTCGTGAGCCTCATCAGCGCGCTCTGCGCGTATGCAATGAAGGAAATGTCAGGCAAAAGCATTGCCGAGACCGATCTTGAGCATGAGGAGACGGCCTACGGCGCGAGGCAGCCCATATGAGGGGGCGCAACAGACTTACAACACCATGCGTGAGATGATTTACGATTGCATCATTGTTGTGTTGGAGCCGGTTCCGCCGGCTGCGTCATAGTTTCCAAATGCAATACGATTACGTGATTGTCGGGGCCGGCTCGGCGGGCTGCGTGCTGGCCGCGCGCCTGTCCGAGGATCCGGACGTCACCGTGCTGCTGCTCGAAGCAGGCGGTCCCGGGGGCGGCCTGTGGGAGTCGATTCCCCTCGGCGTGGGGAAGTTGCTTAACGACGACCACCGGCTCTGGCGCAATCCCACGGAACCCTCCGCGGGGACGCGCGAGCGCCCGGTTGAGTGGGTGAGCGGGCGCGGCCTCGGCGGCTCGAGCGCCGTCAACGGCATGCTGTTCGTGCGCGGGCATCCGGCGATGTACGACAGGATGGCGCGGTCGGGCTGCCGCGGCTGGGAGCACTCGCAATGCCTGCCCTATTTCCGCAAGCTGGAAGACTGCCGATTCAGCACGTCCCCCAATCGTGCCGCGGGCGGGCCGATCGGCGTTTCCCTGGCCGGGCCGGATCCCATTTCCGACGCGTTCCTCGACGCGTGCAGCGAGGTCGGCTATCGGCGGGTGTCCGATTACAATGACGCGCAACCTGACGGCGCGTCGTACTTGCAGCTGTCGGTGCGCCGGGGGCTGCGCAGCGGCGCCGCCGACGGCTATCTGCGTCCGGCCCGGGGGCGCGCCAACCTGACCATCCTCACCGACGCGGTGGTGCACAAGGTATTGTTCAAAGGACGTGCCGCCAGTGGCGTCGCCTACGTTCTCGACGGGGCGGGCGTCCAGGCGCATGCGACACGGGAAGTGATCCTAAGCGCGGGCGGCGTCCGCTCGCCGGCGCTGCTCGAGCGCTCCGGCATCGGCAGCAGGAGCCTGCTCGAGCGCTGCGGCATTGACATGGTGGCCGAAAGCAGCGAAGTGGGGGAAAACCTGCAGGACCATTTCATGCCCCGCATCTGCTACGAGACGCGCGAGAAGAGCACAGTCAACCACTTCCTCAACAGCCGCCTCATGCAGCTACGCGAGGCGTTGAGATTCGCCGCGTTTCGCGAAGGCCTGTTTTCTGACCCTTCGCTCAAGGCTACGGCCTACGTGCGCAGCGACCCCTCGATCGACCTGCCCGACATCCGGTTGCAGGTGGGGCTAATGGGCGCGGAGAGCAGGGTGCCGGTTTCCACCGGGAGGCGCACCGGCTCGCCGGCGGCGAGAGCCGGTCTGGACCCGCGCTCGGCGTTCCATATTGGCGTCTATGGCATCTACCCCGCATCCAGGGGCAGCACCCACATCCAGGCTGGCGGGATGTCGCGGGCGTCGAAGGTGCAGCCGAATTATCTGGCTGATGCGGCCGACCGGCGCGCCATCGTATCCGGGTTGCAGTTGGTCCGCTCGCTGGCGGCCACTGGTCCGCTGCGCCAGGTAATTGTGGGTCAGATCCGACCGGCGCGCTCGGCAGCGAGCGAGGAAGAGTTGCTCGACTATGCGAGAGCCACGGGCCACACATGCTGGCATCCGGTCGGTACCTGCCGCATGGGCGAGGACGTCTCTGCCGTGGTCGATCCCGAGTGCCGGGTAAACGGCGTGGAAAGGCTGCGGGTAGTCGATGCCTCGGTATTCCCCTTCCTCACCAGTAGCAACACCAACGTTCCGGTGTTGATGCTGGCCGAGCGCGCGGCCGACCTGATCAGGAACGATGCCTGATCCGTCGCGGTAGGGACGCCGCGCTCAGCGATTCTGCAGCGGGATGAATTCGCCCTACCAACAGATGCGGCGTTTGATCGGGGTGGACGCCCTGATGTCGGCCCGTTGCACAAATGTGGGCGGGAGGTCGGTCCGCAGCACCAACGGTGAAAGCCGTTTGCTCATCGAGTTTGCTCGTTGAGCAGGGCCAGCGCGCAGGATGCCACGCGGCTTTGGATCGAATCTGCGCGGCTGGTAAGCACGATTGGAACCTTGGTGCCGAGCACCAAGCCGGCGCATTCGCTCCGGGCCAGATATACCAGCGCCTTGTAAAGAATGTTGCCGGCTTCCAGGCCCGGCACGAGCAGAATGTCTGGCTGGCCCGCCACTTCCGAACGAATGCCCTTGATGCGCGCCGCTTCGGCGGAAATCGCGATGTCCATGGCAAAAGGCCCGTCGACGATGGCGCCGCGGATCTCTCCCTTGCGCGCCATTTCGATCAGCGCCGGCGCGTCGATGGTTCCGGCTATGGCCGGGTTCACGCTTTCGACCGCGGACAGTATCGCGACCTTGGGAAGCTCGATGCCGATGGCGTGGGCAAAATTCACCGCGTTCTGCACGATATCGCGCTTGGCGGCGAGATTCGGAGTGATATTGACCACCGCGTCGGCGATGAGCAGCGGCCGCGGATGTCCCGGGACGTCGATTACGAATACGTGGCTGATGCGCTCCGCGCCGCGCAGCCCGCCTTTGCTCGCGACTGCGGCACCCATCAGTTCGTCGGTGTGCAGGCTGCCCTTCATCATTGCGCGCGCCCGGCCTTCATGGCATAGCGCCACCGCAGCCCGCGCGGCGGCGGCAGGCTCGCCACCGATGTCGTGCACCTCGAAAGCGGCGACATCCACGCCGGCGGCCTCGGCCGAGGCGAGGATCCTATCTCGCGGGCCTATCAGCAGCGGGGTGATCAATTGCGCTTTCGCCGCTTCTGCCACGGCAAGCAGCGCGTCGCGGTCGCACGGATAGACGACCGCCATCGGCAGCGGCGCGTAACGGCGGGCTCGGGCGACCAGGCGCTCTAGGTGCGGGCACGCGGTCATGCCGAGCGCATGGATGCCGCGCGCTTTCGCCCGTGTGGTCGCGCAATCGCGTCTTCCTGATAGGTCTGCGTCATGGCGTCGGCGGCGCGGCGCAATGCCGGCACATGGGCCAGCGCCCTGTCCATGGACATGCGCGCGATCGGGGCGTGCACCGCGACCGAAGCGCAGGGTTTCCCGTCACGCGACAGGACCGGCACGGCAACGCAGACGAGTCCGGTGAGGTATTCCTCGTTGTCCGTGCTGGTCTTGCTGCGGCGAATACGCTCCAGTTCCAGCTCCAGTTTTCCCCTGTCGGTGATCGTATTTTCGGTGTAGCGGCGCAACGGAAGGTTGTCAAGCAGCTTGGCGCGCTGTGGGCGCGACAGCATGGCGAGAAACAGCTTGCCGCTGGCAGTGCAATGTAATGGCACACGCGAGCCTGGCTGCAGGTTCATGCGCAGCGGCCAGGCAGTCTCGACCCGGTCAAGGTAGACAACCTCGCTGCCGTCGAGCATGGTGAAGTTACAGGTCTCGCCGATGTCGTCGACCAATCGCTGCAGGATCGCGTGGCGCGAACCGCGCACCGACGAATTCATCAGAATTTCGGTGGCAAAGCGCGCCAGACGCGGACCGACGGTGTAACGCTTGCCGTCGGGCTCGCGCAGCAGCAGGCCGGAATGCTCCAGCAGGGTGAGGATGCGATAGACCGTTGGTTTGGGCAGATCAACATCGGCCATCACTTCGGACAGCGACACAGGGCGGTCGGCGCCAACGATAATTTCAAGCACCGCAATGGCGCGCAGCGTGGCCGAGCTACTGTATTCCTGGTTAGCGCTCATCCACGAATCGTATCAAAAAATGAGACCCCTTATTCTGTTATTTGTTATTGTTGCCGTGGCAGAGCTCGATAATCGTGTGCCCCGTCACCCGCGATATATTCGAATTTCCGGCGCAGCCCGGCAATCCGAGTTCAGCGGCGTGCTGCGCAAAGTAACCGTGCCGCTGAAGGTGCCGCAAGGACTGGACGGCGATGCGGCAGGACGGAGATGGCGAGGCAGTGGCGCATTCCGGCGCTTTGCGCGCCACGCTGGCGAGATTGGGACCTAATCGTCAACCATATCCGATGAGCCTATCGGCTCGGGCCGTCCGCTTGCATAGCCCTGGTAGCCGGCAAAGCCCATATCCCTGAGCTGTACAATCAGTTGTTCGGACTCTACCGCCTGGGCGATGACGCCGATTTCCAGCTGTTGCGCAATGCGGATTAACGATGACACGATGAAACGGCTGTCCTGGTTTTGCGCCAGCTCTTTCGCATACGCCGGCGCGAGCTTGATGTAATGCGGCAGCAGCTGGTGCAGTTGCCTGAGCGAGTCGCGGTGCAGGTTGAAATGGTCGATCGCGAATTGCGCACCCAGGCGGCGGGCTTCGGTGGCGAAGTCGAAGCTGAGCGCGGGAGCCTGAATCACACCGAACTCGGTCATTTCTAACACCAGGCGCGCGGCAATGTCGCGCCGGCCCTGCAGGGCATCGAGCAGCCGGCGGCAGGAGGCGGCATCGGCCACGGTCTGCGCGGAAATATTGACGGCAATCAACGGCGCAAGGTTCGCGCCGGCGTCGATGCGGGCGATCAGCATCTCCAGCGCACGGCAATCGAGCCGCGGCATCAGGCTGTGGCGAGCCGCCATCGGCAGGAATTGTGCGGCGGGCACGGCATTGCCGACCGCGTCGAGAATGCGCGTGAAGATCTCGCTTTGCATCGGCGTGCCCGCGGGCAAACTGAGAACGGTCTGCGTATATAGCGCCAGTTTGCCGGAATCGATTGCGTTCCCGATCTCCTTGCGCCAGGCGAGCGAGCCGCGCGCGCCCTGGACCAGCTCGATCAACGCGACAAGGTAAAAGGCATTCGATCCCTTTTGCTGCGCGCGGCTCAATGCAAGATCCGCTGCGGCCAGCAACTCGGCCAGCGCCGGCGCGCCAGCGTCGAAATGCGCCGCGCCGCAGTGAAATTCGACCTCCATCGTCAGCGCCTGCTCGGCGATGGCCGCTTCGACGCGCGAGGTGAGCAGGGCAGTCAGGACCTCGGCAGCATCCGCGTCGATGTTGAGCGCAGCCAGGGCGAAGCTCGCTCCGCCGATTCGTGAACAGACCGCAGTGTGGCCGGCACAGGCGCCGGTGACCGCTTGCGCGACCACAGCCAGCAGCTCGTCGGCGCGCTGATAGCCATGGTGCAGGTTGAATTCCTTGAAGCGCTCCAGTTCGAGCAGTACGAACACCCCGGAATATACGTCGCGCTCAGTCCGCAACAGGCCCTGCAGCTCGTGCTCCAGGCCGCGACGGTTGAACACGCCGGTGACCGGATCGCGATAGGCCTCGCGCTGCAATGTCACCGCGCGTGCCGATTCGTCTTCGACGACGCGCCTGATTTTGGACGACAGGCTGTTGATCGCAGCGACCACCCGTCCCAGTTCGCGCGCTTTTGGCTTCAGGGTAATGGCACTGAAATCGCGCTCGCCGATCGCGATTGCCGCCCGTTCGATCGCGCTCAGAGGCCGCAGCAGGGTGGAGAGAAAGGCGCGCAGGGCGACCAGGGTCAGCGCGTATACCAGCAGCAGCAATGCCAGCGTCTGCGTGCCCGTATGCCACAGCTGCTGGTAGGCAAAATTCGGATGGCTGGTCACCAGCACACGTCCGAGCTGGCGCCAGCCCGCGCTGATCAGGGCCTCGGCGCTGGGCGGATGCAGCGGAAACAGCCGCGTAAACCACAGGGGCACCTCGCCCTGCGCGGCCGGGAGCTCCTTGTCGACGAGGGTCTCGCCGCTTACCGAGACCACGCGTATGGACTGATAATAGCCGCGGTCGAACGCGGTGTTGACCACGGTCTCTATCAGCGCGCGGTCATCGAACGGTTTCACCGTCGCCAGCCAAAGCGAAAGCGAGGTCGCGCCATCCTGCGAATGCGACTCGAGTTGCTGCTGCAGGTAGAGCCTGGCGTTCGACAGATAGATTGCGTCCACACCCGCCAGAACCAGCAGGAACAGCAGGGAGGCGCCGAAAAACAATTGCCTGAATAGTGTCATGATCGTCTCCCGGGAAGCATAGCATTCATGTCAGTACTTCAATTCCTGTTTCAGCTTGTCCAGCACGCCGCTCCACATGCGGATCTGCGAGGAGCTGCCGGCGCTGACACCCCGCTGGCCGGGGCGCGCGATCAGCAGATCCTCGTCGTTGAAGCTGTAGACGGGAATCAGGTCGGGCCGCTCCGAAGCGGGTTTGACCTGGTCCGTCAGATTGTCGAGGATCAATGGCACCGCGTTTGGCTCAGGGTAATATGCCAGCACCATATGCGCCTGGTTCAGGCTCACCGCCTTGACGTAAGTGATCCTGAGTCGCTGGATCGGCACGCCCAGTTCTTTCAGCGCGAAGTACTTGGCGATGGAAAAATCCTCGCAATCGCCGCCATCGCTGGCGACCATTTCTGCCGGAGTCGCCCAATAGTCTTCCACACCCCAATGTGCCTGGTCGGTGAGAAAGGGCAGGCGGTTGAAAAAGGCGTTGACCGGACCGAGCAGTTCCAGATCGTCGCCGCGACGTTCCCCCCGCTTCGCGGCGATGGAGCGGATGAATTGCTGCCAGCCGCCGATGCGGGTGGCCGCGGCCGGCCCGAATTTGGCCGCATAGCGCGCTACCAGTCCCGGCGTGACGCTGCTTGAAAAGCCGAGCCCCAGCGTCGACGCCAGCGCCACGCCGGCAACGATCGCGGCAAGCGCGAGAGAGGCGAGCCTGGCCGCGCCGTGCCGCTTCCCGGGATGTGCGCAGCTTCGATCCGGGTTCGCGTTCAGACCTGACATCGGATTCTCGAATTCGTTGAGAAGATTGCCCTGAGGGACTGCGTCCCTGGGCGTTGCAAGGCCTGTTCAGCCTAGCGGCGCGAATGCGCAACTAGGTTACCAGCGTGTAAGCACCTTCGCGGAACATCTTCAAACACGCGTCGGCGACCGCCGGGTCATACGCCGTTCCGCGTCCACGCTCGATTTCCGCAAGCGCTTTTTCGATCCCCAATCCGGGCCGGTACGGCCGGTGCGAGGACATCGCTTCCACCACGTCGGCCACGGCCATGATGCGCGCCTCGAACAGGATCGCCTCGCCCTTGAGACCCTGCGGATAGCCGCCGCCGTCCATGCGCTCGTGGTGCTGCAGCGCGACCAGCGCGATCGGCCAGGGAAATTCAACATCCTTCAGAACGTCGTAGCCGGACTGTGGGTGTCCCTTGATCAGCTCGTATTCGATCGGACTGAGCTTGCCGGGCTTGGACAGGATCTCCGCGGGAATGGTGATCTTGCCGATATCGTGCAAATAGCCGGCGACGCGCAGCCCCTCCTGCCTGCGCTCGTCCAGGCCGAGCGCGGCGCCTATCGCCATGGCGAGTTCGCCCACGTGCCGCTCGTGGCCGGCGGTGTAGGGGTCGCGCATTTCGCTCAACGTCGTTGCCACTTCGACGGTGCTCATGAACGCAATTTTGAGTTGCTCGACGTAACGCTGGATCTGTTCCTCGGCGCGCTTTTTCTCGGAGATGTCCTGAATCAGCCCGATCACCGCCGGCCGGCCGCCGTGGGTGGCTCTTGCGCCATGCACGCCGATTTCGACTGTAGAGCCGTCCTTGCGCAGGCCGGTGAACTCATAGTTGATCATGTCGACGTCGCCTTCGATCCGCCGGCGGATGTTTTCCGCAGCAGTGTCGCGGTCTTTCTCGGCGACCATCGACAGGAAATCGCGGCCGATCAGCTCTTCAGTCGAGGCGTAGCCGAAGATTTCGGCATAGCGCGGATTCACGTACGCGAATTGGCCATCCTGGACAATGTAGGTGCCGGCAATCGACTGCTCGATCAAGCCGCGGAACTGTTCTTCCGCTGCGCGCAGACCCTTCTCCGCTTGCTCGCGCGCGGCCTCGCGCTCGAAGTTGTCGAGCGCGAAATCGATGTCCGTCGCCATCTCAGCCAACAGGTTGCGCGCAGCTTCGTCAAAGGCGCCGACCTTGCCCGCATACAGGTTGAGAGTGCCAACAGGGACACCATGCCGATGCAAAGGCAGCGAACCGCCAGCGCGGAAACCGAAGCGCTCGCGGCGCGCCTGCCATGGCGTGGCGCGCGGGTCGCTTTGCAAATCCTGGCTCCAGACCGGCTGGTTTTCGCGGATCGCGGTACCCGTCGGGCCTTGTCCGAGCGCACTGCCGGCATCCACCGAGATTTCGATGTCTTTTAGATACTCGTCGGCATCGTCGCCAAAGCTGGCGGCGACACGGACCATCCCGGTGTCCGAGCCGACGGTGCCGATCCATGCCATCCTCATCCCGCCGAGCTGCACCGCGGCGCGGCAGACCTGCGGGAATAACTCTTCTTCGCTGGCGCAGCGTACGATGGCCTGGTTGCACTGGCTCAATGTGGCATAAAGCTGGGTCAGCCGCTGGATTTGCGATTCTGCGCGCTTGCGTTCGGTAACGTCGTTAGTGACCCAGATGACGCATGGCTTATCGTCGATTACGACCTGCTCGGTCCACATTTCGCAAGTCATCGATTCTCCCGACTTCTTGCACAGCTCCGCTTCGAAGCCGCTGATGCGGCCACTTTTGACCAAGGAATCAATTGCGCGCCGGCGATCTTGCGGGTCTTTCCACAGCGCTATTTCGAGGGCCGTGTGGCCGATGACTTCATCGCGGGTGTGCCCGGTCCCGCGCAGGAAGCCTTCGTTGACGTCGATGTAGCGGCCTTCGGCGACGGTGCTTATGGACATGAACATCGGGCTCAAGCGGAATGCCTTGGCGAATTTTTCTTCCGAGGCGCGCAAGGCCTGTTCGATCTGCTTGCGCTCGGTGATGTCGCGAGCTATGGAAAGCACGTAATCCCGGTCAAGCTGGATGTATTTCAGGCTGACCTCGACCGGAAACTCCGAGCCATCCTTCCGCCGGTGGCGACCTTCGATCACGATGGACCCCGATTTCCTCAGGCTTTGTACCATCTCCGTTGAAGCAGATCGATCAAGTTGGGAATCGACGTCGAAAACGGTGAGGGACAGCATTTCTTCCCGGCTGTAACCGAGATCCAGGCAGCCTTTCTGATTGGCGTCGAGAAACCGGAACGTATCCGGATCGACCACCTCGATTGCATCGCTCGATTGGTCGATCAATGCGCGAAACAGCTTGAGCGCTTCCTCGGTTTTCTTGCGCACGGTGATGTCGCGCACCATGGTGACAATCGTCCCGCGGTATCCTGAGCGCCGGGCGTGGCGGCGCAATTCGACCCATACTTTGGAGCCGTCCGCGCGGGTGCGCAGCAGTTCCAGTGGTTCTGCGGCCCCGCCGCCGGCGATAACCTCGTCGTAGATGCGCTCGAGCTCCGCGCGCGGAATTGAAAGTACGCCCTCGGGCCCCAGCGCAAGCATCTCCTCGCGCGTTTGTTTCCGCATGCGGCAGGCAGTGTCGTTAATATGGACGAAGCGCATGCTGGTCCGATCGACCAGATAG
>DAIDTN010000117.1 GCA_027457185.1 Burkholderiales bacterium
GGTGGCGCGCATGGCGCGCACATGCGCCTTGGCCGAGATGCCGGCGGCACGGCGCATCAGCGCGAGCTCCTCGGCATCCTTAAGCAGGCGCATCTCGTCCAGCGCCGCGCGCACGTCGTGAATGCGCTGCGGCGCGCTGACGCCGGTGCGGCCCTGGGCGCGCACCAGATTCAGCCAATGCATGATGCGCGCGTCCCAGTCGGCATCCATGCCCGGCGCGTAATGCAGCGCCGGCTGGTTGGCCATCAGTGTTGGCAGCTTTTCGTCGAGTTGGCCGATGGGGTAGGCGGCGTCGACGCCGAAGGCTTCCCTGGCTGCCCCCGGTCCGAAGCGGAATCCGTCCCAGGTTTCGCGCTCCAGGTTTTTCTCGCGGCAGAAAAGCACGCTTCGCGGCTCCGCCCCGGCGATCAGCACCAGCACCGCTTCGGGTTCCTGAAAGCCGCAGAGGTAGTAGAAGTAGCTGTCGAACCGATACAGGTACTCGCTGTCGCGGTTGCGCACGCGCTCGCGCGCGGTGGGCACGATGGCGATGCCGCTTTGCATCTGCGCGAGCAGCGCGGCGCGGCGTTTGGCGTAAACTTGGGGATCGGTCATAGCGGGGCCGGGACTCTTCTGGTTAGACGTGGATTGAATCAATTGTACAGTCTGGCGAACCGCGTCGTTTCGATAAACGCTGCAATCGTCTAGTCGCCCCCGCGCAACTCCGCGTCCAATGCCCGCAGGCGCTCGGCGGTGCCGATGTCGTGCCAGCGGCCGCGGTAGTGCTCGCCCGACACGCGCTGCGCGGCCATCGCCTTGCGCAGCAGCGGCGCCAGCGCGACCTTGGCCCCTGGCGGAATGCCGCCGAACAGCCGCGGCGAATATACGCCGATGCCGCTGAACGTGAGCAGGGGCTCGCCGGTTTCGCGCACACGCCCCGCCTCGAGGGCGAAGTCCCCGCGCGGATGCTGCGGCGGATTGTCCACCAGCAGCAGATGCGCGAGGCGGTCCTGCAGATCCAGGCCGGCGAGCGCCCTGAAGTCGCAATCGCTGTAGATGTCGGCGTTGGCCACCAGAAACGGCTCCGTGCCGAGCAGCGGCAGAGCGAAGGCTATGCCGCCGGCCGTCTCCAGCGCTTCGCGCTCGGGCGAATAGCGGATCGACAGGCCGAAGCGCGAGCCGTCGCCGAGCTCGGATTCGATCATGTCGCCGAGGTGGGCGTGATTGATCACGACTTCGCTGAATCCGGCCCGGGCCAGCTTCTCCAGCTGCCACACGATCAGCGGTTTGCCGCCCACGGCGAGCAGGGACTTGGGCGTGGTGTCGGTGAGCGGGCGCATTCTCACGCCGCGCCCGGCGGCGAGGATCATCGCTTTCATGGAAAGATTTTTCCCTGCGCCGCCTGTTGGCTCTCGATCGCGTCAAGCAGATGCGCGAGCGGGGCGAGCGCATTGTAGCGGGTGGCGACCGCGCGCACGTAGGCGATGAAGCGCGGCGCGTCCTCGACATAGCCGGGTTTGCCGTCGCGGTGCCGGATGCGCGCGAAAATGCCGAGCACTTTCAGATGGCGCTGCAGGCCCATCCACTCGAGATCGCGGTAGAAGTCGCCGAAGTCGGAACCGACCGGCAGCCTGGCGCGCCGCGCCTTGTCCCAGTAGCGCACGATCCAGTCGAGCGCGCGCTCTTCCTCCCAGCTGATGAAGGCGTCGCGCAGCAGCGACGCCAGGTCGTAGCTGACCGGGCCGTACACCGCGTCCTGGAAATCGAGGATGCCGGGATTGGGGTCGGACAGCATGAGGTTGCGCGGCATATAGTCGCGATGCACGTACACGGCGGGCTGGGCCAGATTGTTTTCCAGAATCAGGGCGAACAGGCGCTCCAGCAGCGCGTGCTGCTGCGGCGCGAGTGCCAGACCGAGGTGGCGCTCCAGGTACCAATCCGGAAACAGATCGAGCTCGCGTCGCAGCAGGGCCGCGTCATACGGCGGCAGCACGCCGGGCCGGCTGGCGAGCTGCCAGGCGATGAGCGCATCGATGGCGTCGCGGAACAGGACGTCCGCGCGGGCGTCGTCCCGATGCAGCGCGGCGAGATAGGTGGTGGTGCCGAGGTCGGTGAGCAGCAGAAAGCCCTGCTCCAGGTCCTGCGCCAGTACCGCCGGCGCGTTGAGGCCGGCCTGGCGCAGCAGATCCGCGACCTGGATGAAAGGCCGGCAGTCCTCCTGCTGCGGCGGCGCATCCATGACGATGCGGCTCTCGCCGCGGTCGGCAAGGTTGACGCGGAAATAGCGGCGAAAACTGGCGTCGGCAGAAGCGGGTTCAAGCTGCCATCTTTCCGCAGGGAAAATGCGGGCTAGCCAAGCTTCTAACGCAAGTGTCCGCTCCAAAATGCTTTCCGATTGCCATAAAAGCGAAAGTGTGCGATTTTAGCATTCAAAAAACGCACCTTCCCCCTTTTCCACTGTGAAGTCACCGATGCGCCAGTTCGCGCCCGTTTTTGCCTTGCTTTTCTGCGTCGCGACGGCACAGGCGCAGGAGCCGCAACTGCGGCCGCCGGTGCGCAAACCGGTCGACAGGGCTGCGCCGGTCACGATCAGCGCCGACCGCATGGAGGGTTACGCCAATCAGGAGACCAGCGCCAGCGGCAACGTCGATCTGCGCCAGGACGACCTTAGCATTCATGCCGACCGCCTGCGCTATCTCTACGCCACCGACGAGGTGGAGGCGAGCGGCGGCGTGCGTCTCACGCGCGACGGCGACCGCATGGATGGCACCGGACTGCGCCTGCGCGTGCACGACAACATCGGCCAGTTCGACCATGCCGACTATGCGTTTACGCGGCCCAGCCGCGGCGGGTTTGCGCCGGTGACTTCGCGCGGCACGGCCGATGTGATCACGCTCGAAGGCAAGGACAAGTACCACCTGAAGAACGCGACGCTGACCACCTGCAAGCCGGGCAACAATGACTGGTACATGCAAGTGGGCGAGCTGGACGTGGACATGACGCGCAACCTCGGCGTGGCGCGCAGGGGCAAGCTGGTGTTCAAGGGTACGCCGATCGCCTACCTGCCCTGGGCGGATTTTCCCCTGAACGACCAGCGCAAGACCGGCTTCCTGCCGCCCACCATAGGCAGCAGCGGCAAGAGCGGGCTGGAAGTCAGCGCGCCGTTCTATATCAACCTCGCGCCTAACCGCGATCTCACCATTGTGCCGCGCGAACTTTCCAAACGCGGTCTGCAGCTGGCCGGGGAGTTCCGCTATCTCAATCGCGGCTACGATGGCGACGCCCGGATCGAGGAACTGTCGCACGATCGCGTGGCAAACATCAACCGCTATGCCATTGCACTTCAGCACAATCAGAGATTCAGCAGCAGGCTGACCGGCGCTCTCAATATCAACAAGGTTTCCGACGACAATTATTTCCGCGACCTGTCGAGCCGCATTAACGTCACTTCGCAGACCACGCTGCCGCGCGACGGCATTCTGATTTACACCGGGGGCTGGTGGACCGCGACTGCGCGTGCGCAGCGTTTCCAGACGCTGCAGGATCCGGCCAACCCGATAATCCCGCCTTACGACCGGCTGCCGCAGCTCACGCTGAATGCGACGCGCCAGTACGTCGGCGGAGTGGATTTCGGCCTGAACAGCGAGTTCGTCAAGTTCACGCGCGGCAGCGTCCCCGTCGTCGCCACCAGCGGCGCCAACACCAGCGACGCCGTCGGCAACCGCCTTACCTTCTACCCCAGCGTGAGCCTGCCGCTGATCCGGCCGGGCGCCTATCTCACGCCCAAGCTGGGCTTTCACGACACCAGCTACAGCCTCGCGCGCACCCCGCTCGGCACCCCGGAAGCGATTCATCGGGCGCTTCCCATCGCCAGCGTGGACAGTGGCCTGACGTTCGAGCGCGACGCCGAGTTCAGAGGACAGCGTTTCCGCCAGACGCTGGAGCCGCGCCTTTACTACCTGTACGTGCCTTACCGCGACCAGAGCAAGATTCCGCTGTTCGACACCGGCCTGGCCGACTTCAACTATGCGCAGATTTTTTCGGAGAATATTTTCAACGGCGGCGACCGCATCGCCGACGCCAACCAGCTGACGCTCGCCGCGACCACGCGCATGCGCTCGCCATCGAGCGGCCAGGAGGTGCTCAAGGCCACGGTCGGTCAGCGCTATTATTTCGAGACGCAGCAGGTGACGCTGAACGACAACGTTACGCCGACGCGCAACAACAAGTCCTCTGATTTTCTGGCCGCGCTGAGCGGACATATTTCCAGTCACTGGACCATGGACAGCGCGCTGCAGTACAATCCGCAGCGCAATTTTTTCGACCGCGTGGGCCTGGGCGCCCGCTTCGAGCCCGAGATTGCCAAGGTGCTCAACCTCGGCTACCGCTTTACCCGCTGTTCCTTGAACCAGGTCGACGTTTCGGCGCAATGGCCGCTGGGCGGCGGCTGGAATGGCGTAGGCCGATACAATTACTCGCTGCGCGAGAACCGGTTGGTCGAAACTCTGGGCGGTTTCGAATATAATGCCGGCTGCTGGATCGGTCGGCTGGTGCTGCAGCGTTTCGCCGCGTCCACCGGGTCCTCGACCACGGCTGTGTTCGTGCAGCTGGAATTGAACGGATTTTCGCGCATTGGGTCGAACCCGCTGGAGACGCTGAAGCGCAACATCCCTGGCTACAGCCCTGCCAACCAGACCCGTCCCGAGTCACAACCATTCGATTTCTACGAGTAACCTTTACATGCGATTCTTAATTTCGGCGGTGCTTGCGTGGCTCGCCACTGCGGCGCTGGTTCTTGGTGCCGGCGGCGCCCGGGCGCAGAAAGCGCCCAGCCCCCCGGTGCTGGTGGATCGTATCGTTGCCGTGGTCAATAGCGAGGTGATCACCAGCGACGAGCTCGCCGAGCGGATGAAGACGGTGACGCAGCAGCTGCGCCAGCAGGGCACGCCCCTGCCCGCGGCCCATCTGCTGCGAAAGCAGGTGCTGGAGCGCATGATCATGGACCGGCTGCAGCTCCAGCTGGCGAAGGAGACGGGGCTGCGCGTGGACGATCTGCAACTGGACCGCACGGTCGAGCGCCTTGCCGAACACAACAAGATGTCGTTGACCCAGTTCCGCCAAGCGCTGGAGCGCGACGGAATCCGGTTCGACAAGTTCCGCGAGGAAATCCGCGACCAGATACTGCTGTCGCGGCTGCGTGAACGCGAGGTGGACGACCGCATCGTCGTTACCGACAACGAGATCGACTATTTCCTCAGTCAGCAAGCCGCGTCGCCGGACATGGCGACCGAGTACAACCTGAGCCACATTGTGCTGCGGTTGCCCGAGCAGGCGAGCCCGGAGGAGGTGAACCGGCAACACGCACGCGCCGAGGAGGTGCTCGCGCAGCTGCGCCAAGGCGCGGATTTTGCCAAGCTGGCCGTCGCTTATTCCGATGCGCCGGACGCGCTACAGGGCGGAGCCATGGGCTGGCACTCGCGCGACCGGCTGCCGGATCTGTATGCCAAGGCACTCGACGGTTTGAAGCCGGGCGAGGTGAGCGGCATCATCCGCAGCCCGGCTGGATTCCATTTGATCAAGCTGATAGGCCGACGCGGCGGTGGCGCGCCGGCCATGGTCGAGCAGACCCATGCGCGGCACATATTGGTGAAAACGAGCGAGATCGTGTCCGCGGCTGACGCCAAGCGCAAGCTGGAGAATTTGCGCGAACGCATTATCCATGGCGCCGATTTCGGCGAACTGGCCAGGCTCAATTCTGACGACCCGTCCTCGGTCAAGGGCGGCGATCTCGGCTGGATCTATCCCGGTGACACCGTGCCGGCATTCGAGCGCGAGATGAACAGCCTCAAGGTAGGCGAGGTGAGCCAGCCTTTCGAGACGCCTTTCGGCTGGCATATCGTGCAGGTTCTGGCGCGCCGCAAAGCCCCCGTATCCGGCGAGCGCAAGCGGCAGGAGGCGCGCCTGATCCTGCGCGAGCGCAAAGCCGACGAGGCCTATCAGGAATGGTTGCGCCAGCTGCGCGATCGTGCGTACGTGGAATACCGCACGGACGATAACTGAGTCGGCGCAAAGCGCCTGATCCGGCCGCCCAGCATGAAACGGCTCCCTGTGATCGCGATAACTTCCGGCGAGCCTGCCGGCATCGGGCCCGATATCTGCCTCGTCCTGGCGACGCAGCGTCCACCCTGCCGCGCCGTGATCCTCGGCGATCGCAAGTTGCTTGCGGCGCGCGCCGCCCGTCTCGGACTGGCCCTGCGTTTGCGCGCATTCGAACCGGCACAGGCGCCGGCCGCCGACGAGCTCGAAGTGCTGCATCTGCCTGTCGCAGCGCCCGTCGTTGCGGGCACGCTGGATCCGGCCAACAGCGCCTATGTGTTGGCTTTGCTCAGGCGCGCCGTCTCCGGCTGCAGCAACGGCACATTTGATGCGATGGTGACCGCGCCCGTGCACAAGGGCGTGATCAACGACGCCGGCGTTCCTTTTACCGGGCATACCGAATATCTTGCGGCGCTGACTTCCACGCCGCGCGTCGTGATGATGCTCGCCGGCGGCGGACTGCGCGTGGCGCTCGCCACCACGCACCTGGCGCTCGTCGACGTCGCCGGCGCGATCACGCGCGAAAGCCGGGAAGCGACGCTGCGGATTCTGCACCGGGCGCTGCGGCAGCGTTTCGGTCTGGCCGAGCCGCGCATCCTGGTCGCCGGGCTCAATCCGCACGGCGGCGAGGGCGGCCACCTCGGGCGCGAGGAAATCGAGGTCATCTCGCCGGTGCTGGATCAGTTGCGCCAGGTCGGCATGCGCCTGGACGGACCATTTCCCGCCGATACGCTGTTCACGCCGCAGGTGCTCGCGCGCGGCGACTGTGTGCTGGCGATGTATCACGACCAGGGCCTGCCGGTGCTCAAATACGCAAGCTTCGGCAAAGGCGTCAATGTCACCCTGGGCTTGCCGATCGTGCGCACCTCGGTCGATCACGGCACTGCGCTCGAACTGGCCGGCAGCGGCCGCGCCGATCCGGGCAGCCTGATTGCGGCGATCGAAATGGCAGTGGAGATGGTGCGGGCGTCTTGATTACACGTCGCGACTTAAATCGCGCTGCCGTTGTTGCGGAGCTTCCTTATGGCGCGCGCGAGCGCGCAATGGTCTGCGACGATACCTGCGCCTGATATAGATGAAGCACATCCCGCGCAAGCGCTTTGGTCAGCACTTCCTGACCGACCAGGCGGTGATCGCCGACATCGTCGCCGCGATCCGGCCGCAGGGCGAAGACGCGATGGTGGAAATCGGTCCCGGGCTGGGTGCGCTCACCACGCCGCTCGCCGCGGTGCTGCGCCACCTGCATGTGATCGAGATCGACCGCGATATCGTCGCGCGCCTGCGGCACGCCTACCCGCCGGGGCGCGTGTCGGTGCTCGCGGGCGACGTGCTCGAATTCGATTTTTCCGCGCTGCCGAGCGGGCTGCGCGTAGTCGGCAACCTGCCTTACAATATTTCCACGCCCCTGTTGTTCCACCTGGCGCGCTATGCGGGGCGCATACACGACATGCATTTCATGCTGCAAAAGGAAGTGGTCGAGCGCATGGTGGCCTCCCCGGGCGGCGGCGACTACGGCCGCTTGTCGGTGATGCTGCAGTACCGCTTCGACATGGAGTTGCTGTTCGGCGTCGCGCCCGACTCGTTCTCGCCGCCGCCGCAGGTTCATTCGGCCGTGGTGCGCCTGTGGCCGCGGCCGCAGGCGCAGTTGACGGCCGCAAGCGAATTGGGTCTCGCGCAAGTGGTGCGACGCGCCTTTTCGCAGCGGCGCAAGACCTTGCGCAACGCACTCGCCGGGCTGCTCGAGGCCGGCGATTATGCCGTGCTCGGGATCGCGCCCGGCCTGCGCGCGGAGAACCTGGCGGTGGCCGATTTTGTTGCCATCAGTAACTACCTGGTGAACAAGGAGAAATCGGCGACGTCTTGATATTCACAAACGGGCCCGCGACTGGCACAATGGACGCGCTAAGCGCATCAGCGAAGCTTCAACGCCGGAGAATCGTATGGGACTGCTCGACGACCTGAAAAAACAGGCGGACATGGTGAAAAGCCAGCAGCTTTCGCAAATGTCGCTCCTGCAGGAAAGCATCAAACTGGTCGACGCCAAAATGCATCAGACGTTCCTGTACCTGAACGATCTGCTGAAGCAGCTGGCGGTGCTCAAGCCGACCAACCCGACGGTATATTCGATCCCTGGCGTCGGCGATTTCCAGAATTTGGGGTTCGCCGAGTCGTTCATCAATTATCGCAAGAAGAAAATCGAAGACAAGGACTACTACGACTTCATCACCATGTATATCAAGTGGGCTTCGCCCGCGAGCCTGATTGTCGAGCGCGACATGCCGGTTGCGATACAGAAGGTCACCGATGTCTTGTGGCGTTTCAGCCTGAAATTTACCGAAGAGAAAATCAAGAAACCGGGCGGCGGCTTCGAAAAGATGAAATTCACCGTGCCCAGCAACGTCACCTGCGACATCACCATCACGGCCGACCACGATAACGCGCGCCTGGTGGTGAAGGGCAAGCACTTTTTCCGGCTGGGCGCGGACGAATTGCGCATACCGGCGGGCGACATCGACGAGGCCTTGCTCGAAGAGTTCGCCAAGATGCTGATCGGCCAGCCCAGCCGGCTGCGCAAATATCGCGTCGCTGCTCTCTAGCGGCTAAACCCCGCGCGAATTCCTGCGCCGCTGCCGCATACTTACTTGCGCTCGATCAGCTCGAGTTTGTATCTGTCCGGATCCCGCGCGAAGGCGATTTCCGTGCGCGCCGCAGCGAGGAGCAGGAGCCTCGCTTGCGGGGATGCGACCGCGACGGCGCGCGTCAGCACGGCTCAGGAACTGTGCTGGATTAGCTCAATCTTATAGCCATCCGGGTCCTGAACGAAGGCGATTACCGTGCTGCCGCCCTTGACCGGTCCGGCCTCGCGGCTCACGACGCCGCCCTTGGCCTTGACCGCTTCGCAGGCTTTGTAGGCGTCGGGCACTTCGATCGCCAGATGCCCGAACGCGTTGCCCATGTCGTACTTGTCCACGCCGTAGTTGTAGGTGAGTTCGATCACGGACTGGGTGTCCTCGGCGCCGTAACCGACGAAGGCGAGCGCGTATTTCTGCTCCGGCCGGTCGGTAGTGCGCAACAGCTTCATGCCCATGACCTCGGTGTAGAACTTCACCGAACGTTCCATGTTTCCCACGCGCAGCATCGTATGCAGCATTCTCACGGCGTTCCCTCCTATAAAATCGGCAGTCGGTGGTTGCAGTGACGCAGTTCGATGCGCGCCTGCTGGTAATCCGGATAGAGGCGCCCGACCACAGCCCAAAAGCGCGCCGAGTGATTCATCTCCCGCAGATGCGCCAGTTCGTGCGCGACCACGTAATCGACCAGGTGCAGCGGCAGGTGGATCAGGCGCCAGTTGAGACGCACCCGACCGTCTTGGTGGCACAAGCCCCACTGCGTGCGCGCATTGGACAGCACCAGCGACGGCGTGGGCACACCCAGGTTGGCCGCGTACAGCGCGAGGCGCTCGCCCAGCAGCGCGCGCGCTCGCTCCTTGATCCAGGCGATGCCGCGCTTTCTTAGCGCGGCCGGTTCGCCGCGGGGCGCAAGGCCGATGCCAAGCTGTCCATGTTCGAGGCTGATGCCGCGCCGACCTGGAAGCAGCGCGATGGTCACCGGCGCCCCGAGCAGGGCGATGGTCGAGCCTTCGCTCCAGTTTACCATCGGCGGCTTGGGCGCGGCGCGCCACTCGGACAGCTTTTTCAACACCCAGCGCGCTTTTTCGCGGATGAAGGTTTCCACCTCGACTATCGGCGCATGGTTTGGCGCCGCCACGCGCAGGCCGTCGT
Source organism: Burkholderiales bacterium (assembly GCA_027457185.1). Lineage (GTDB taxonomy): Bacteria > Pseudomonadota > Gammaproteobacteria > Burkholderiales > SG8-39 > 2-12-FULL-64-23. The sequence goes on from DAIDTN010000117.1 coordinate 9,858, forward strand.
CGTCGATCATTATTCCGATCGAGCGGCGGCGGGCGCGGCGGAAGCGGTAGCTCACGATCTCGCTGCCGAGTTGGATGTAGCGCAGCGTGCCCGTCGGCGCGGCTGCGGGTGCGGTCGCCAGCGGCAGTTCAAGCTGCATGTGTGCGTTCCGCTCGCACCAGGATGTCTACCTGGCTCTCGATCCAGTCTTCGACCTTGTGCATCAGCTGCTCGGGCGTGTGACCGGCGCTGGCTATGGGTTCGCCGATCACCACCGTCACCTTGCCCGGGTGCTTGAGGAAGGAGTTGCGCGGCCACAGCAGTCCCGCGTTGTGCGCGACCGGCAGCACGCGCGCCCCGGTCTGCACTGCGATATATGCCCCGCCGAGCTTGTACTTGCCGCGTTTGCCGACGGCGATGCGCGTGCCTTCGGGGAAGATCATGATGTTGAAACCCTGCGCGAATCGCTCCTTGCCGATCTCGACCATGCGGCGCATCGCATTCTTGCGGTCGGCGCGATTGATGAAAATCGGATTGAACAGCGCCAGCCCCCAGCCGAGGAACGGCAGCCACATCAGCTCGCGCTTCATCACGTATACATGCGGCGGAAAGATCTCGGAGAAGGCGAGGGTCTCCCATGCGGAGGAATGCTTGGACAGGATGACCACCGGTTCGGCGGGAATGTTCTCGCGCCCGCGCACCTCGTAGCGGATGCCGAGCACGTAGATGGCCAGCCACGCGGCGAGGCGCGGCCAGCCGGCGATGATTTTCCAGCGCGGGATGCGCGGCAGCCACGCCACGCACATCACCATTACCCAATAGGGTACGACGATGACGACCAGGAGAAGGTAGTAGACGAGCGCGCGCAGGAACATCATGCGGCGAGCGCCAGGGCGGCGGCGGCCAGGTCCCGATGGGTCTCGGTGCCTTCGGGCAGGCCGCCCGACCTGAGCGTCTGTTCGCCCTTGCCGGTCAGCACCAGCACGGGCCGGGCGCCCGCCGCGCTCGCCGCCTCGAGGTCGCGCAGCGAATCGCCGATTGCCGGCACCCCCGCGAGCGAGACGTTGAAGCGCTCGGCAATCTCCAGCAGCATGCCCGGCTTGGGCTTGCGGCAGGCGCAGCCGGCGTCCTGGGCATGCGGGCAAAAGAACACTGCATCGATGCGCCCGCCGAGCTGGTTCACCGCCTTGTGCATCTTGTCGTGCATGGCATTGAGCGTGGCCATGTCGAACAAGCCCCGCCCCAGGCCGGACTGGTTGGTCGCGACCACCACGCGAAAGCCCGCCTGGGTGAAGCGCGCGATCGCCTCCAGGCTGCCGGCAATGGGCTTCCATTCCTCCGGGCTCTTGATGTACTGGTCGCTGTCGAGGTTGATCACGCCGTCGCGGTCGAGGATGACGAGTTTCATGCGGCGAGCTTGGAGATATCGGCGACGCGGTTCATCTCATCGCGCAGATCACGCAGAAGTGCAAGGCGGTTCCTGCGCAGTTCGTCATCGTCCACCATTACCATGACCGACTCGAAAAAGGCGTCGACCGGCGATCTTAATACCGCGAATGCCTTGAGGTAGCCGGTATAGTCGCCCGCCTGGAATAGAGGCGTTGCCTTCCGGGATGCGTCTTTGAGGGCGTCGAACAAAGCGCGCTCCGCGGGCTCCTTCATCGCATGCGCATCGGATTTGATGAACGATTCGCCTTTGGCGTCGGCCTGTTTCAGAATGTTGGCGACGCGCTTGTTCGCGGCAGCAAGGCTGGCCGCTTCGGGCAGACCGGCAAAGATACGTACGGCCGCGAGCTGGCGCGGTACCTGCTCAAGCCGCGTCGGGCCCATGCACAGCACCGATTCGACTTCGTTTGCGCTGTAGCCGGCCTCGCGCAGATGGCTGCGCAGGCGTTCGTACACGAAGGCCTCCAGGTCGGTATGGGC
>DAIDTN010000118.1 GCA_027457185.1 Burkholderiales bacterium
GTGCCAGTGTGTACCTGCAGATACTCGATCCGGAAGCGTTCAGCGGCGGCGACGCCTTCCGCCGCCAGATGGAGTGGGTCGCGCAAGCCTGCCTGGACAATCCGCCGCGCCCGGGTTTCGAGCGCGTGCGCCTGCCTGGGCAGATGGGCTTGTTGCGTCGGGAACGGCAATTGCGCGAAGGTGTCGCGCTGGAAGCGTCCATCCTGCCGGCGCTGAGGCCCTGGGCGCAAAAATTCGGGATTGCCCTGCCCGGCGCCTTGTAAGCGCGGCGCCGCGCCGCCTCGAAATCAGGGTTGTGCGATCAACGGGATGACCGTTGTGATCGATCACCTGTTGCGATGGGTCACCTTTACGTAATTGCCCTTCTCAGCTAGCCTGTGCAATCTCCTACCCCGCTATACTCAGAAGCGCTCGTCGAGGCGTGTAGCTCAAGCAAACAGGAAGGTAGTCAGGGCAGTGGTCAAACCGGGCGACGATCAAACAGACAAGGACGGGCAAGAAGCCGCCTCGCAGCAGCAAGCCGGCGAGAAGCGGATATGCGATCTCTTGGACGAGATCTATGAGTTGGAACAGTTTCGTCGGGAACAGTTCATTTTTCGCAAGCTCAGCAGTTATCTAAAATCCGCTTTCACGGCGTCCGAGGCGCACACCGCCATCGAGTGTTACGGTCCCCAGCTATGGCCGACCGCGACCGGCACGGTATATCTGCTGCATGCAACCGGCGATTATCTGGAGCGTGCCGCAAGCTGGGGCGACGCTTCGCTCACGCACGAGTCGCTGTCCTGGCAGGATTGCTGGGCGATGCGCAATTTGCGGCCCCACGGCGTCCGGGACAAGGGCAGCGAAATCCTGTGCCGGCACACGGCGCAGGCATCCGCGTCGCTGCCGTCACTGTGCGTGCCCCTGGTCGCGCAAGGACAAATGCTCGGCTTGTTTCACCTGCAGCATCTGAAAAATGTCCCGGATACTTCGCAAAACGAAGCGCCTGCCGACCCCGGCCTGGCTCTTGCGGTCGCCGTGGCGGAAGACCTGAGTCTTGCGCATGCCAACATGAGATTGCGGGAATCCCTGCGCGAGCAGTCCACCCGGGACGCTCTCACCGGCTTGTTCAACCGGCGTTTTGTGGATGAATTTCTTGTGCGGGAGCTGGCGCGCGCCGAGCGCAAGTCACGCCAACTTTCCATGATCGCATTGGACATCGATCACTTCAAGCGCATCAATGATTCCTTCGGTCACGGTGCCGGGGATGCGGTGTTGCAAAAGGTCGGCATCATCCTGCGGGCGCATGTCCGCGACACCGACGTCGCGTCTCGAATCGGCGGAGAAGAGTTCCTGCTGCTGCTTTCCGAGTCGCCGCTGCCGCTTGCCGCCAAGCGCGCCGAAGATATCCGCACCGCAATTTCCGGAATGTCCATGAAATACAAGAACGAGGATCTGGGCCGGATCACGGCCTCGTTCGGCGCGGTGGCGTTTCCGGACCATGGCCGCACCGCAGAGGCGCTGATTCGGGCGGCCGACAAGGCCCTGTATGACGCCAAACATGCGGGCCGCAACCAGGTGGTGTCCGCAAGATTGCCTAACTGACGCAGGTCAAGCAGGATCACGATGGAGAGACAGGATGCTCCCGCTTTGCCGCCTGCCGGCGTCGCCGCCGCCTGCGCGGAGTGCGGCTCGGATTCTCACGAACGGCAATATACCTGGTATGGCGAACGCCGTACCTGTGAGCAATGCCTGCTGGGTTCGCGCAAGCGCCGCGGCGGTCTGGAGAGCGACCAGTATGAGCTGTTTGTCGAATCCCTCGCCGAAGCCCTGGACCTGAGAGAGCGGGAAACCGGGCTTCACTCCCAGCGCGTCGCGACCCATACGCTGCTGCTCGCCGTGCACCACTACAAGAATGCGAGCGATCTGCGCGAAGTCTACTGGGGCAGCCTGCTACACGACATCGGCAAGATCGGCGTCCCCGATGCCGTGCTGCTGAAGCCGGGGCGTTTGTCGGATGAAGAATGGCGCATCATGCGGGAGCATCCGCGCAACGGTCATCTCATCCTGCAGAAGCTGCCTTTCCTGTCCATGGCCGCGGACATCGTTCTGTGTCACGAGGAACGTTTCGATGGTTCGGGCTACCCGGCCGGGCTCAAGGGCGAGGAAATTCCGCTGGCAGCCAGGCTGTTCGCCGTTATCGACACCCTGGACGCCATGACCTTCGACCGCCACTATCGCAAGGCGCTGGCTTTCGACGCCGCCAAGGCGGAAATCCTGCGCATGTCCGGCAGCCAATTCGATCCTAGGGCAGTGGACACCTTCCTGCGCGAAGAGGCTGCGTTGCGGGAAATGGCCGGCATGGAGTTTCCCCTGGCGAAATAGGCAGATTCGTCACCTGCGTCAAATCGCGCGAGACCCTGCGCTGTCCTTCCTGTCCGCGGTAAAATGCGGCCATGCCGATCTACGAATACGTCCCCACCTCGGGCCACTGCGACAAATGCCAGGGCCGCTTCGAAGTGATGCAGCGCATCGCCGACGCCAAGCTCGCGGCCTGCCCGAGCTGCGGCCAGCCATGCGAGCGGCGCATCAGCGCGGTCGCCCTGGGGGGCACCTATTCGGTGTCGGACGACAAGATCAAGCACTCCGGCCTCACCAAGTACAGAAAAGCCGGGGATGGCGTCTACGAGCGGACCGCGGGCACGGGCGGCCCCGAGGTTATCGTCAGAAAATAGCTGAACCGAGCGTCGTGCCAGCGCGACTCATCGTGCGACTCGATGCTGCGTATGGTCAAGCTTGTCGTTCGAACGCAATAACCCTATCCGGAGGCAATACATGGGTCGACTCGAAGGCAAGCGCGCGATCGTGACCGGCGCAGGCAGCGGCATCGGCCGCGCCAGCGCGCTTCTGTTCGCGCGCGAAGGCGCCGCGGTGCTGGCGGTGGACAGGACGCGCGACGCGGTGGAGCAGACCGCCGCGCAAATCGCCGGCGCCGGCGGCAGGGCCGTCGCGCTGGCGGCCGATGCCGGCAACGAGGCCGAGGTGCAGGCCTACGTCGCGCGCGCGCTCGCCGAGCTCGGCGGCCTCGACGTGGTCTACGCCAACGCCGGCATCAGCGGCGGCCTGGTGCCGCTGTTCGAACAGACGGTGGAGCACTGGCAGGAGATCCTGCGGGTGAATCTGATCGGTCCGTTCCTTGCGCTCAAGCACGCCGGTGCGCACATGGTAAAGCAGGGCTCCGGGTCTATCGTCTGCACCGCGTCGGTGGCCGGGCTGCGCGCTAACGCGGGCGGCAATCCCTACAGCGCGAGCAAAGCCGGCGTGATCAGCCTGGTGCAGACCGCGGCCAACTCGTTCTTCGGCAGCGGCGTGCGCGTCAACGCGATCTGCCCCGGCCTGATCGAGACCGGCATGACCAAGCCGATTTTCGACTACGCCAAGGCGCGCGGCACCGCTGCCAATCTCGGCCAACTCAATCCACTCGGCCGCTACGGCGAGCCCGAGGAAATCGCCGCGATGGCGCTGTTCCTCGCGAGCGACGAAGCCTCCTACGTCAACGGCCAGGCGATCGCGGTGGATGGCGGGCTGTCCTCCACGCATCCGTTCCGCCGGCCGCGGCCCTGACGCAGCATGTTCCCATCCGCGAATTGACTTTTTTATTTACAGCCTGCGACTTCCATCATGACACTCTGCACTTGCCTCGACATCCTCTCCGGCCGTGCGCCCGCGGATACCCCGGTCACGCTCAAGGGCTGGGTGCGCACCCGCCGTGATTCGAAGGCCGGCATTTCCTTCGTCCACATTTCCGACGGCTCGGCGTTTCATCCGGTGCAGGTGGTTGCGCCGAATACGCTCGCGAATTATGCCGACGAGGTCATGCATCTGACCGCGGGCTGCGCGGTGCAGGCGACCGGCAGCATCGTGCCCTCCCCGGCCAAGGGCCAGCCCTTCGAAATGCAGGCGAGCGAAATCAAGGTGCTGGGCTGGGTCGAGGATCCGGATACCTATCCGATCCAGCCCAAGCCGCACACCATGGAATACCTGCGCGAAGTGGCGCATTTGCGGCCGCGCACCAACGTCATCGGCGCGACCACGCGTGTGCGCCACACCATCGCGCAGGCGATCCACCGCTTTTTCCACGAGCACGGTTTCCTCTGGGTCAACACGCCCATCATCACCGCGTCGGACGCAGAGGGAGCGGGTGAGTTGTTCCGCGTGTCCACGCTGGACCTGATGAACCTGCCGCGCACGCCCGAGGGCAAAGTCGATTACGCGCAGGACTTCTTCGGCCGCGAAGCCTTCCTCACCGTGTCCGGGCAGCTCAACGTCGAGAGCTATTGCCTGGCGCTGTCGAAGGTGTATACGTTTGGACCCACCTTTCGCGCCGAGAACTCCAATACCAGCCGCCACCTGGCCGAGTTCTGGATGGTCGAACCCGAAATCGCGTTCGCCGACCTCGCCGACAACGCCACGCTCGCCGAGGCGCTGCTCAAGTACGTGCTGGCAGCGGTGCTGACCGAGCGCGGCGACGACATGGCCTTTTTCGACGAGCGCATCGAGAAAGGCGTCATCGCAAAATTGCAGGGGATCGTCGACAAGGCTTTCGTGCGCATGGATTACACCGAGGCGATTTCCGTCCTGGAAAAAGCGAAGGGGAAATTCGAGTTCCCGGTGCACTGGGGCATGGACCTGCAATCGGAGCACGAGCGCTACCTCGCCGAAAAACACGTGGGCGGCCCGCTGGTGCTGATGAACTACCCGAAGGAGATCAAGGCGTTCTACATGCGCGTCAACGACGACGGCAAAACCGTGGCGGCGATGGACGTGCTCGCACCCGGCATCGGCGAAATCGTCGGCGGCAGCCAGCGCGAAGAACGCCTCGCGGTACTCGATGCGCGCATGGACGAGGCCGGACTCGACAAGAACCACTATGGCTGGTATCGCGACCTGCGCCGCTACGGCAGCGTGCCGCACGCCGGCTTCGGCCTCGGCTTCGAGCGCACCGTGTCCTACATCACCGGCCTCGCCAACGTGCGCGACGTGATTCCGTTTCCGCGCACGCCGGGGAACGCGCGCTACTGAAGAACGAGGCGCAGCGACCGCCGCAGCGATGCGCGACCGCCCGCTCAGGCGCCGTAGCGGCCGACGATGGTGATCGCGGAAACGTTCTGGCTGGGGAAGCCGCCGAGGTTGTGGGTCATGCCCAGAACCGGATCCGGGCGCTGGCGCTCGCCCGCGCGGCCCGACAGCTGCAGGTACATCTCGTAGATCATGCGCAGGCCCGAGGCGCCGATGGGATGGCCGAAACACTTGAGGCCGCCGTCGATCTGGCAGGGGATTTTTCCGGACGCATCGTAGAAGCCGTCGAGCACGTCGGCTATCGCCTTGCCTTCCTGCGAGATACCCAGGTCTTCCATGGTCACCAGTTCCGTGACCGAGAAGCAATCATGCACGTCGAACAGCGAAATGCGCTTGCGCGGATCGGCTACGCCGGCTTCCTTGTAGGCGCGCGCAGCCGCTATGCGCGTGGTGGCGAAGTAGGCGCCGTCCCATTCGCCGAACTGCGCTTCCTCACCGTTCGACACTGCGAGCTGCACCGCCTTCACGCCGACCAAATCCTTCTTGCCCAGGCCGCGCGCGATGTCGGGCGTGGTCACGATGGCGCAGGCCGAGCCGTCGGACACGCCGCAGCAGTCGTACAGTCCGAGGGGATCGGCGATCATCGGCGCGTTGATCACGTCGTCTTCGGTGATCTTGTTGCGCAAGTGCGCCTTCGGGTTCAATGACGCGTTGTCGTGGCTCTTGACCGAGATATGCGCCATG
>DAIDTN010000119.1 GCA_027457185.1 Burkholderiales bacterium
GAGTTGATCGCGCACCGCATACAAGCGCTGCCAATGCTCCGCGTTTTCCAGCAGGACCACAGTGGCGCCGGCGTCATTGAGAATGTAGGCGATGTTCTCGGCGCTGTCGTCGAGGTAGAGCGGCACGACGATCAGGCCAAGGCCCAACGCCGCCTGATCGAACATCACCCATTCACGACAGTTGCGCAGCAGGATGGCGACGCGGTCGCCGGGCTCAAGCTCATCGCGCTCCAAGGCCGCCTGCCAGCGCGCGACCTCGAAGGCCATCTGCGCCCAGGTGGTTTCGGGCCAGACATTCAACGGCGCATCGCAATGCCGGTAGGCGATGGCGTCGGGCGAGCGTTCGACACGCGTGCGGAACAGGCCCGCCAGTGTGCCGGCGCTTTCGGGTGTGATGATGTCCAGGTGCTGTGGCATCAGCCTGCCGTCAATGCCGCCCAACCTGCATCCGGGGTAAAGCGCGCACCGTAACGCTGCTCCAGCACGCGCAGCCGCGCCAGCAGTTGCGCCGGTCCGGTGCTCTTGATGTAGTGCAAGGGTCCGCCACGAAACGGCGCGAAGCCGGTGGCGAAGATTACGCCGGCATCGAGCAGGTCGGCGTCACTGAGAACGCCTTCGCGCAGGCAGGCCACGGCTTCATTCAACAACCGCAGCATCATCCGGTCGGCGAGATCGGGCGAGACATACGGCCGGCTTGAGGAATGCATCGGCACCGGTTTGCCGTTGGTGTAACGATAGAAACCCTGGCCGCTCTTCTTGCCGAGCCGCCCGGCCAGCACCCGTTCGCGCAGACGCGCCGGCACAAGTTCAGCCCGGCCCTGCGCGAGGATGTGGCCACCGACAGGCAGATGTCCAACCCCACCGTGTAAGCCAGCAGGATCGGACCCATGGGCATGCCGAAATCGAGCGCGGCTTTGTCGATCAGATTGGCCGGCACGCCTTCGGCTTCGAGGTTCACCGCTTCCAACAAATACGGCATGAGGATGCGATTGACCAGAAAGCCGGGCGTGCTGGTCACCGGTAGCGGCAGGCGATCGATGCGGCGGGCGAAAGCGGCAGCGCGCGCGGCCTGCTGCGGATCGGTATCGGGACTGCTCACCACTTCGATCAATTGCATTTTCGCAACGGGATTGAAGAAGTGCAGTCCCACCAGCCGCGATGGCTGTTGCAAGCCAGTACAAAGTTCCTGAAGCGGAATACTTGAGGTATTGGTCGCCAGCAGTGCGCCGACTTTGAGCTGCGGTTCGAGCACGCTATAGAGCGCCTGCTTGGCTTCGCGATTTTCGTAGATGGCCTCGATGACAACATCGGCGCAGCCCACGCCGCGGCCGTGGCAATCAGGCACCAGTCGATCCATCGCGGCATTGATCAGGCGCGGCAGTTTTAGTTGCTGCTGAAACAATACGTAGGCGCGCTTGATGGCGGGCGCGACGCGCTCCGGGGTCTGGTCCTGCAAGGTCACCTGCAGTCCGCGTAGCGCACACCACGCGGCGATGTCGCCACCCATGATGCCGGCGCCGACAACGTGCACATGCTGCGGCTTGAAGTCATCGGCGCGGCCCAGCGATTTCAGACGATCCTGCAGCAGGAACACGCGCACCAGATTCTGCGCGGTGGGCGCGACGATCAGATCGGCAACCGAGCGCGCTTCTTCCGGCAGCATGCGCGCCGGCTGATCGCCGTACTTGCGCCACAGCTCGATCAGCGCATACGGCGCGGGATAGTGATCGGCGCGGGCGCGTTTGGCGACCTGATGTTTAAATAGCGGCGCGAGCAGCGGCCGCACCCATTGATGATTGGTCCAGCCTTTCCAGCCGAGCGCATGTTTCGCCGCCGGCGCATCCAGGATCATGCGCCGCGCGGCGCGCAGCAAGTGTCGCTGCGGCACGGCATAATCGACCAGTCCCATTTTCGCCGCGGCGCGCGCCCGCACGGTGCGCCCGCTCAGCATCAGATCCATGGCCGCCGGCGCACCGACCAGCGGCGGCAGCCGCACGCTGCCGCCAAAACCGGGATGAATACCGAGACGTACTTCGGGCAGACCGAGTTTCGCTTCGTCTTCGGCGATCCGGTAGCGACAGGCCAGCGCCAGCTCCAAGCCGCCGCCGAGACAAAAGCCGTGTATCAGGGCCAGGGTGGGGAAGGGCAGTTTGGCGATACGATCGATCACCGCCTGGCCGCGTTCGATCAGAGCCCTGGCGGAAATACTGTCGGTGAGCGCGGTGAATTCCTTGACGTCGGCGCCGGCGATGAAGCCGTTGGCCTTGTCGGACAAAATCACCAGACCGCGTGGCGGCTGCGCCGCCAGTGCGGTGAGCTGCGTGTCGAGTTCGCTCAGCGTGGCCGACGACAGCACATTGGTGCTGCCATCCGCCTTGTCGAAGTGCAGCCAGGCGATGCCGTCGGCATCGGTGTCCAATCGCCAGTGGTGATATTCAGAGTCTGTCATGGTGCTTCCACCAGCATCGCCCCGCCCTGACCGCCGCCGATGCACAGGCTGGCGACGCCGCGTTTGGCGTTGCTGCGTTTCAGTACGTGCAGCAGATGCAGCACGATGCGCGCACCGCTGGCACCGACCGGATGGCCCAAGCTGACGCCGCCGCCGTCGCCATTGAGATGCGCGCGGTCGATGTCGCCGAGCGGCGCAGCGAGATGCAGCTCGTCACGGCAGAAGTTTGCGTCGTCCCAGGCCGCGAGACAGGCCAGCACTTGCGCGGCGAAGGCTTCGTTGATTTCCCAGTAATCGATATCGGCGCTGCGCAGGCCATGGCGTGTCAGCAATGGCGCCATTGCGTACACCGGGCCCAGACCCATCTGTGCGGGATCGAGACCGGCCCAAGTGCAGTCGAGCAATTTGCCAAGCACAGGGAGTTTGTGTTTCTCAACAGCCGCCGCACCGGCAAGAATCAGGCAGGCCGCGCCATCCGTGACCTGCGCGCTGTTGCCCGCTGTCACCAGGCCGAAGGGTTTGTCGAACACCGGTTTGAGTTTGGCGAGTTGATCCACGCTGCTGTCGCGGCGCAGGCCGTCATCGGCGAAATAATAATTGCCATCGCGGTCGTACAGCACTTCGAGACCGCCGAGCAAGCCTTCGTGTTGCGCGTGCGCCAGGCGTTGGTGACTATCGACAGCGTAGGCATCCATTTGCTCGCGGGTGATGTTGAAACGCTGCGCGAGATTCTCGGCGGTCTGGCCCATGGACAGACCGACCACCGGATCGATGAGACCGCGCAGCAGTGCGATGACAGGTTTGAGATGCGCAGGGCGCAGACGACTGAGGGTTTTAAGACGCGTGCCCAGATCGCGCGCCGCGTACCAGTCGGCCAGCCAATCGACCATGGCGGGCGCCAGCAGCACGGGCGCATGACTCATGGCCTCGACGCCGCCGGCGAGCACCAGCTCGGCGCGACCCTGCGCGATGGACTGCGCGGCGCAATCGAGTGCCTGCATGCCGGAGGCGCAATTGCGCTGTACGGTCCAGGCCGGCACGCGTTCGCCGAGGCCGAGCCGCAGACTGACGATGCGCGCGATATTGGCCTCGTCGGGTCCAGGCATGACGCAGCCGAGGATCACTTCATCGATGGCCTGCAAGGGGAAGTTCTGCCGGGCGAGCAGGGGATGCGCGGCCGCCAACGCCAGATCCGCCGCGCTGAACGGGCCGGGACGGCCGCGCGCCTTGAGGAAGGGCGTGCGGCTGCCGTCGACTATATAGACTGCTTGGCCCGTTCCGTAACCGGGGACTTGCGCCATGCCTGCGGCTCCTGACACCAGTGACCTGGCGGGAAATCGTCGACCTGCAATGCGTCCATCCTGGCCGCCGCCGCGCTGCGCAACTGCACAGCCTCCTGCGGGGTGATGATACCAGCCTGGACAGCCTGATCGAGCATCTTATCCGCATCCGGCGGCAATGTGTCAACGGACGGACGCGCGCGGCGCAGTTTCTGTTCGATGGGTTCGACGGCGAGTACCTTGTGCAAAGCCTCTTCGAGCCGTGCCAGCGGTTCAGTGGCGCCGCTCGGCAGGTGAATGCCGGCACTGAGGCGATCGCGCGTGGCGCCGGGCGCCAGCAGCAGGCTGGCAACGGCATGATCGAGACGGTCGTCGGTTTTGCGATAACGCCGGCCCAGCGGGAAGATCAGCACACGCAACAGCACGGCGACGAGACGATTGGGGAAGTTGCGCAGGATGTCATCGAGGCCCTGCTGCATGGCATAGAGCGCATCGCGGCAGGCCCAATGCAGCAAGGCTTCGTCCTCGACGGGTTCACCCTGCTCATGGAAGCGCTTCACGGTGGCGGACAGCAGATACAGATTACTGAGCACATCGGCGAAACGCGCCGACAGGCGCTCGCGGCGCTTCAACGCGCCGCCCATCACCAGCATGGCAAAATCAGCCGCCAGCGCGAAAGCCGCGCTCATGCGACTGGCCAGTTGCAGATAGCGCCGCGGCGCGCCTTGCAACGGCGCCGCCGCAAGCCGCGCACCAGTGAGACCCAGCAGCAGGCTGCGCAGCGCGTTGCTGAGCGTGAAACCGATGTGACCGAACAGCGCGCGGTCGAAATCGCGCACTGCACGTTCGCCATCCGTATCCGCAGCGGCCTGCATTTCCTTCAGGACAAAGTGGTGACAACGCATCGCACCCTGGCCGAAGATGATCAGGCTGCGTGTCAGAATGTTCGCGCCTTCGACGGTGATGCTGATCGGCACAGCCTGATAGACCC
>DAIDTN010000120.1 GCA_027457185.1 Burkholderiales bacterium
GCTCTACACCGAACTGGTGCCGGCGTTCCTCGCACTGCTGGCGCGCGAAGGCGGTGATCTGCCGCGCTTTTACGCCGCGGTCAAGGCTCTTGCCAAACTGCCCAAGAACGAGCGTGATGCCAGGCTGAGTTCCCTGATCGCGAATTGAGGCGCGCGCCTGACCGGCGATCTTGCCTTTGAATCGTGCTTGAGTCATGGGTTTCAGTTCAGCGGCAGCAGCACGCATTTCTTGAACGCCTCGCGCCGGGACAGGCGCTTGAACCAGGCTTCCACGTTGGGCCGCGACGGCCGCTCTATGTCTACGCCGAACCAGCGCCAGCTGATGGCGCCCAGCGGAATATCGCCTATGGTGAGCTGGCTGCCGGCAATGTAGTCGCGATCGGCGAGCGCGGCGTCGAGCATGATCAGGACTTCGCCCGCCTTGATGCGCGCCGCTTCGATCTCCTCCAAATTGCGCTTCTCCGGCGGCGTCCTCACCAGCCCCCAGAATATGGGGCGCATCGGTGGCCAGTACACGGTCGCGCACCAGTCCATCCACTTGTCCGATTGCGCGCGCGCTGCCGGATCCTCGGGCCATAGCGTGCCCTTGCCGTATTTCGCGGCCAGATAGCGCACGATCGCGTTCGACTCCCACAGCACGGTACCCGCATCTTCAATCACCGGTACCAGGCCGTTGGGATTCATTTTGCGGAACTCGGGCGTATCGACCACGCCGTACTGCATGCCGGCGTCGATGCGCTCGTAGGGCACTTTTAACTCCTCCAGGCACCAGGTCGCTTTCTGCACGTTGACCGAATTATCGCGTCCCCAAACTTTGATCATCTAAAAACTCCCGATTGCGTTTTATGGTCGAATAGAATGCACGGTATCAGTAGCCCACAGCCTGTCCGTCGCGGCGCGGGTCGGAGGCGCCGAGATAACCGTCGTCGAGCTTGTAGATCAGCTGCGCGCTGCCGAAATCCATGTAGCCCTCGACCAATTCCACGATCTGGTGGCCGCGGCGCTCCAGTTCGGCCAGCGTTTCCTTGGGAAATCCGGGCTCGACGTTGACGCGCAGGCCCTCGACCACGCGGTAGCGCGGGCCGTCGCAGCAGGCCTGCGGGTTCTGTCCATAGTCGGCGAGCCGCACCATGACTTGCGCATGGCCCTGCGGCTGCATGCTCCCGCCCATCACGCCGAAACTCATCAGCGCCTTGCCGTCCTTGGTGACGAAGCCGGGGATGATGGTCTGGAACGGGCGCTTGCCCGGGCCCACCTGATTCGGATGCCCCGCCTGCAAGCTAAACGTATGCGCGCGATTCTGCAGGCTGACGCCCGTGCCCGGCACTACCACGCCCGAGCCGAAGCCCATGTAATTCGACTGGATGAAGGACACCATCATGCCGCTCGCGTCGGCGGCGGTGAGATAGATCGTGCCGCCCTTGGGCGGCGTGCCGTGCCTGAAGTTCTGCGCCCGCTTCAGCTCGATCAGCTTCGCGCGCGCGGCGAGATATTGCGGGTCGAGCAACTCCGCGTAGCGCACGGTCATGGTCTTCGGGTCGGACACATAGCGGTAGACGTCGGCGAATGCGGCTTTCATCGTCTCTATCTGCAGGTGCACGCTGTCGGCCGAATCGACCGGGTAGCTCGCCAGGTCGAAATGCTGCAGCATGCCCAGCGCCATCAGCGCGGTAATGCCCTGGCCGTTGGGTGGCAGCTCGTGCAGGGTGTAGCCGCGGTAATCCTGCGCCAGCGGCGCTACCCAGTCCGAAGTGTGCGCGGCGAAATCGGCCGCAGTCATGAGCGCGCCATGCTGCTTCGCGTGCGCCGCGATTTCTTGCGCGATGTCGCCGCGGTAATAGGCTTCGCCGCGGGTTTGCGCGATCAATTCCAGCGTCTTCGCCTGGTCGGGGAAGCTGAATTTCTCGCCCGGCAGCGGCGCGCGCCCTTTGGGCATGAAGGCTTCCCTGAAGCCGAGCTGCGCCTGCAATTCCGGCACCTGCTTGGCCCATTGTTTGGCGATCGTAGGCGAAACCAGATAACCGTCGCGGGCGTAGCCTATGGCCGGCTGGAACAGGTCTGCGAACGGCAATCTGCCGAAGCGCTCCGACAGCGTCACCCAGGCTGACACGCAACCGGGAACGCTCACCGAATTCCAGCCGCGCTGCGGCATGGTCTGGTGGTCTTTGAAAAATTCCGGCGTCCAGGCGGCGGGCGAACGGCCCGAGGCGTTCAAGCCGTGCAGCTTGGCGCCGTCCCAGACGATGGCGAACGCATCGCTGCCGAGGCCGTTCGAAACCGGCTCCAGCACCGTCAGCGCGATGGCTGTCGCCAGCGCCGCGTCCATGGCGCTGCCGCCCTGCTGCAGCATGCGCAGGCCGGCCTGGGCAGCGAGCGGCTGCGAGGTCGCGACGATATTGCGCGCGAGGATAGGCTTGCGGTAGGAAGCGTAGGGAAACTGCCAGTCGAAGGCGGACATGCAGAAAATCCTTTGGTGTTGGGTTCAGTAATCAGGAATAAGCCAGCCGTCATGCCGGCAGCAGGGGAGGCGCGGTCGATACCTCAGGTTTTCGCCGCTGCGGCCAGCGCCTGATCCAGGTCCCAGAGGATATCATCGATTTCCTCCAGTCCGACCGAGATACGCACCATGTCGGGTGTGACGCCGGCCTTGGCTTGTTCGTCCTCCGACAGCTGGCAATGGGTGGTCGAGGCCGGATGGATCACCAGCGTGCGCGCGTCGCCGACGTTGGCGAGGTGGCTCATGAACTGCGCCGCTTCGATGAAAGCCTCGCCCGCCCTGGCGCCGCCTTGGACGCCGAAGGTCATGATGCCGGCGCAGCCCCGCGGCAGGTATTTTTGCGCCAGCGCATGGTAGCGGCTCGAAGGCAGGCCGGGATAGTTGACCCAGCTTACCTGCGCATGCGCTTCGAGGAATTGCGCCACCTTGAGCGCGTTGTCGCAATGCGCCTTCATGCGCAGGTGCAGGGTCTCCAGGCCCTGCAGCAGCATCCAGGCGTTGAACGGCGACAGCGCGGGGCCGAAGGTCCGGAGCGTCTCCATGCGCGCCTTCATGGTGTAGCCGAAGTCGCCGAAGGTCTCGTAGAAGCGCACGCCGTGATAGCCGCGCGAGGGCTCGGTCATGCCGGGGAAGTTGCCGTTGTCCCAGGGGAACTTGCCCGACTCGACGATTACTCCGCCCATGGTGGTGCCGTGGCCGCCGATGTATTTGGTCGCCGAGTGCACCACGATGTCGGCGCCGAACTCGAACGGGCGGCAAAGGTAGGGCGAGGCGAAGGTGTTGTCGACGATCAGCGGTACGCCGGCCTCATGCGCGATGTTCGCCACCGCCGCGATGTCGAGCACGTTGATCAGCGGATTGCCCAGAGTCTCGGCGTAGACCGCCTTGGTCTTGTTGGTGATCGCGCGGCGAAAATTCTCCGGCTCGTCGGGATCGACGAAAGTGGTGTTGATGCCGAGCTTGCGGAAATTCACCTCGAACAGGGAATAGGTGCCGCCGTACAAGGTGGAGGCCGATACGATCTCGTCGCCCTGTTCGCACAGCGTGAGCAAGGCCGTCATTTCCGCCGCCTGGCCGGTGGCGAGCGCCAGCGCCGCGCGCCCGCCCTCGAGCGCCGCCATGCGCTCCTCGAACACCGCCGTGGTCGGATTCGACAGGCGCGTATAGACGTTGCCGAAGGTCTGCAGGTTGAACAGGCTCGCCGCGTGTTCGGCCGAATCGAACACGTAAGAGGTGGTCTGGTAGATAGGCACCGCGCGCGCACCGGTGGCGGCGTCGGGAATCTGTCCCGCGTGCAGGCACAGCGTACCGAAACCGAATTCTTTGTCTGCCATGGTTTACTCCGCCTTAGTAGGGCAGCCAGCGCGGCCGCTTGGCGGAGATCACTTTGGTATTCACGCCCGCCCAATTCAATCCCCCGAACAGGCGCGCGTGCTCGATCTTGACGCAGCGGTCCATCACGCTGTCCAGTCCCGCGGCCTCGGCTTTGCGCGCGGCTGCTTCGTTCTTGACGCCGAGCTGCTGC
>DAIDTN010000121.1 GCA_027457185.1 Burkholderiales bacterium
CACGCCGACCGCCTGCGCGCGGCCGAGGCCTCGGGGCGCGCGGCGGTGGCATTGATCGCCTCGAAGTTCAGGCCGAGCGACGTGATCACGGCGAAATCGGTGGAGAATGCCCTGCGCGTGCTGCTCGCGATCGGCGGTTCCACCAACGGGCTCATCCATCTCACCGCGATCGCCGGGCGCCTGGGCATACCGGTGTCCCTGGATCGCCTGAATCTGCTTTCCGACACCACGCCGGTGCTGGTGGATCTGAAGCCCACCGGCCAGTACTACATGTCCGACCTGCACGCGGCCGGCGGCATGGGCGCGGTGCTGCGCGAGCTGAAACCGCTGCTGCACCTGGATTGCATGACCGTGACCGGCGACACCCTGGGCGAACGCCTTGCCGCAGAGGCCGGCTGGGTCGATCGCAGCGTGGTGCGCAGCCTCGCCGAGCCCTATCAAAAGCAGGGCGGCCTGGTCGCTCTGTTCGGCTCGCTTGCGCCCAAGGGCGCCATCATCAAGCGCTCCGCCGCCGATCCGAAACTGTTCGAACGCGAGGGCCGGGCGGTGGTGTTCGAGTCGCTCGACGATCTCGCCGCGCGCATCGATGCGCCCGACCTCGACGTGACGCCCGATGATTTCCTGGTGCTGCAGAACGCCGGACCGAAAAGCGGCTACGCCATGCCCGAAGCCGGCTATCTGCCGATCCCGATGAAGCTCTCGCGCGCGGGGGTGAAGGACATGGTGCGCATTTCCGATGCGCGCATGAGCGGCACCGCCTTCGGCACCGTGGTGCTGCATGTTTCGCCCGAATCCGCGATCGGCGGGCCGCTCGCGCTGGTGAAAAACGGCGACCATATCCGCCTGTCGGTGTCCGGGCGCAAGCTCGATCTACTGGTGGACGAACGCGAACTGGCGCGGCGGCGCAAGGCGCACCGCCCGCTTACGCTGCCGGCCGAGCGCGGCTACGCCAAGCTGTACATGAACAGTGTGCTGCAGGCGGAGCAGGGCTGCGATTTCGATTTCCTGAGAAAGGCCTGAGCACCTTCCGGGCCCAACTTCATTACGCAAATTGGAGCAAGCAACATGAGCCAGCGCATCACCGGAGTTCTTTCCCCCGTGGTCACCCCGTTCAAGGCCGATCTCAGTCCCGACAGCGAGCGCTTCGTGCGCCAGTGCAAGTGGCTGGTCGCGAACAAGGTCGGCCTGGCGGTGTTCGGCACCAATTCCGAGGCGAATTCGCTCGCCGTGGGCGAGCGCATGGAACTGCTGGAGAAGCTGGTCGAGGCCGGCGTAGATCCGGCGCGCATGATGCCGGGCACCGGCTGCTGCGCGCTCACCGACTCGGTGCGCCTCACCGCGCATGCGGTGAAGCTCGGCTGCGCCGGCGCGCTGATGCTGCCGCCGTTCTACTACAAGGGCGTGTCCGACGAGGGCCTCTACCGCAACTATGCCGAGATCGTCGAGCGCGTCGGCGATGCGCGATTGCAGATCTACCTGTATCACATTCCGCAGGTGAGCCAGGTGCCGATCAGCCTGAAACTGATAGAGCGCCTGCTCAAGGCCTACCCGAAGAACATTGCCGGCACCAAGGATTCATCTGGCGACTGGAACAACACCAAGGCGACGCTGGACGCCTTCGCCAAGGACGGCTTCGACGTGTTCCCCGGCAGCGAAACCTTTCTGCTCGCCGGCCTGCGCTCGGGCGGCAAGGGCTGCATCAGCGCCACTGCGAACGTCAATCCGGCGGCGATCCACAAGCTCTACGCCGAATGGCAGTCGGCCGATGCGGACAAGCAGCAGCAGGATCTGGACCGCATCCGCAGCATCTTCCAGAAATATCCGATGATTCCGGCGATGAAGCGCGCGATCGCGCACTGGAGCGGCCACGCCGCCTGGGCCACGGTGCGCCCGCCGCTGGTGGAAGTGAATGCCGAACAATCGAAGGCGCTGATCGCCGATCTGGAGCAGGCCGGCTTCGCCATGCCCGGCCTCAAGGGCTGATTGCGATCGCGCCGGCGCGGCCGGGCCGGGCGCCGCTCATTCCACCAGCGTCGGGTACAGCCTGACTGCGATCAGCAGCAGCAGCACGAAGGTCGTGAGCAGCACGGCGAAGTCCACGCCGTAGCCGTGCACGCTCTTGCCGCCCACGATCATGAGCCCGCGCAGCGCGTCGACCAGGTAGGTGAGGGGGTTGAGCTGCGCGACGACGCGCAGCCAGCCCGGCATGATATCCAGCGGATAGATCGCATTGCTGGCGAAAAACATCGGCATGGTCAGCAGCTGGCCTATGCCCATGAAGCGCTCGCGCGTCTTCACGATGCAGGCGATGATCAGCGAAAAAGTGGAAAACAGCGCCGATCCCAGCAGCACGCCGGCGAGCACGCCGAAGATTGCTTGCGGCTCCTGGCGCAAGGTGATGTGCATGAAGAACGCGACCAGGTAAATGACGGCCGCCTGCACCAGGCCGCGGAATCCGGCGGAGACGGCCTTGCCGAAAACCAGCGAGATCCGCCGCGCGGGGCTCACCAGCAGCTTGTGCACGACGCCGAGGTCGCGCTCCCAGATCACCGCGATGCCGTAGAAGATGGCGCTGAACAGCACGCTCTGGGCGAGGATCCCGGGCGTGATGAAGGCGAGGTAGCCGACGTCTCCGGTGTAGATGCCGTGGACGTGGGCGAGCACCTGGCCGAACACCACCAGCCACAGCACCGGCTGCACCGCGCGCGAGACCATCTCGGTCGGATCGCGCAGGAGCTTGATCAGCTCCACTTGCGCGATGGCGGCGCTCTCGCGCAGGAACCGGTCCATGGAATTGTCCTCAGCCCAGGCGCCGGGCGGTCCGGCGGGTCTGGACGGCGTCGCGGAAATTGCCGCTCTCGCTGATGCCGCCGCCGGCATAGTGCGCGAACACCTCGTCCATGGTCGCGCCGGCGCCCAGCCCTGCGCGCAGCCCGGCCGGCGTTCCGACGACGGCGACGCGCCCCGCGTGCAGAATCGCCAGCTCGTCGCACAGCGCTTCGGCTTCCTCCATGTCGTGCGTCGTGACCAGGACCGTCATGCCGTAGTCGTGCCTGAGGTCGCGCAGGCGGTCCCACACCGAATGGCGCGCCATCGGATCTAGCCCTATCGTCGGCTCGTCCAGGAACAGAATCGTCGGACGATGCAGCATGGCCTGGGCGAGTTCTAACCTGCGGATCATGCCGCCGGAATAGGTCTTCACCAGCTTCTTCGCCGAATCGGCCAGGCCCATGAAGGTTAGCGCCTCGCCGATGCGCGCGTTTCGCTGCGCGTGGGGCAGGCCGTAGAGCTTCGCCGACAGGACCAGGTTTTCGTAGCCGGTGAGGGCGCCGTCGGCCGACAGCAGCTGGGGCACGTAGCCGATGCGCCCCCGGACCTGCGCCGGGGACAGGGTGACGCCGAAACCGCCGACCTCGGCATCCCCGGAGGTAGGCGCGAGCAAGGTGGTGAGCATCTTGATCAGTGTGGTCTTGCCCGCGCCGTTGGCGCCGAGCAGGCCGTAGATTTCGCCGTAGGGAATCGCCAGGTCGACATGATTCACCGCGGTCAGGCTGCCGAAACTGCGCGTCAATCCCGCTGTTTTTACGGCGAATCCCTTGGATCCCGCGCTTGTGTCCACGGCTTCAGCCCGCCCGGAACTGAAGGGCGGCGGCGATAGGCTTCGGCGCCGCCGCAGCCGGCGAACGCCTCAACGCGCGTCTCCAGCCATCAGCCGATCTCGTTCCTTGCTGTATTCCTCGAAGGACTTGTGCTCCGGATCGCAATTCGGCGTGCCGACGCGATCGATACAGCCCTTCTGGTAGGCTGCTTCATACGCGGCGCGCTTGATGTGGTCGGTGGTGCACGCGGACCACGCAAGCGACAGCAGCACCGCGGTTGCGGCAAGAAGCTTCTTGTCCATCAGTTCAGCCTACGCCAAAATCTTAAATTGCTCAACGGCCGCAGCCTGGATCGGCGGCCGCGCGCGGGAACGGCTTATTCGACCTTGGCGCCCTTCTCGACCAGCAGCGCGCGCAGGATCGAGCGGTGGCAGCGCGACTCGTCCTCGCAATAGCAGCCGACGGAGAAGTTCGCATGCTGCGACAGCGATGCGAGCACATCGAGGGTGCGGCTGTTTTCGGGCGTCGCCATTTCGGCGCGGTATTTGTTCAGGAAAGCCTGCCACTCGCGCGGCGTCGCCGCCGCCTGACCGGCCCTGATCGTTGCGACGCTGGGCGCCAGGTTGGGAAACCACACGTCGTACCAGTTCTGCGAGGCGAAGGCGGTCTTGGGCACGCCCCGCGGCGGGCGGCGTACCGTGCCGATGCGGGTGCCTTCGTCTTTGAACCGGTTACTACCTAGCCTGACGACGCGGATGACCATTGGAAGGAATGCCCTATGTTGTAACATCTGCGGCGCGCGCCTCGGCGCATCTCCAGGGCCTCCGCGTTGAGCGAGAGGCTAGGCGTCATCATATGGCAGCGAATGTGGATCACGATCCACATAATCGGGTTCCGGATCGCTCTCGAATTGAACGACAGCGATCTTGCTGGCGCCCTGCATGAGTGCCTTACACACGCGGTGCATTCCATCCATGACGCGACCAGACTGATCCAGGATGATCGGGTACGAGAGGTCGGCGTTGACAATTAGCGAGCAATGCTCGGCCACGCTTCTGCAACTCGGCGCGACATTTCCGTGCTTGTACCAGTGGTCTTCGTCAAGCTCGGTGATCTGACTAAGCTCGATTTCGCGAACGGGAAGCTGTTTACTCAGGGCAATGAGGCGTCGAATTTCCCAGGCGAGAACGCCGCGCTCAGAGTGACGAAAGTGGTACTGGGCTCGAATCATGCGGTGCCTATGCGGCGCGTTTGGAAGACTCCCATGTTGTTCGGCTACCCCGGCAGATGATACTCGAAACGTTGCTCATTGACCTCTGCTCCCCATTGGTTGCCCCGTTGTTGTCGGGTCATGCGGAATCCGTGCTTCTCATACAGGTGACGCGCGGCGTTCAAGCCTTCGAAGGTCCACAGATAAACCTTCCGGTACGTTCGCGCACGGCAAAATTCGAGCGCGGTGCTGATCAACTTGCCGCCCACGCCGCTCCCGCGCAAAGCGTCGGAGACGATAAACCAGCGCAGATGAGCGCCTTCCGTGTCGGCTTCGACAGCATCGATTGCGATCGAGCCTTCTATACGACCGTCGGCGAGCGCCAGCCATAAGCCGTCGCGGGCGCTATCGTAGCGGCGCAGAAACTCGGAAAGCTCGGAAGCCACCTTGCTCTCAAAATAAAGACCGAAGCCGGTATGTTGATGATAATAGGCGCCGTGAAGTTCGGTGATGCGGCCGATCGCACCCGGCACATAAGCTCTTGCAATCTCAAGTTTCATCCAGGAATTCCCGAACATACCCGACGTAACGCGTCACCCACGCGTCGCTTTCGGTGCGTGCCCGGCAATGCGCTGTCGGGTGTCAACAATCGGAATGAACCATTTCGGCTTGATGCGCCCAAAGTCGGTTCTGACGTGACGCCGCAAACTCTTTTTGGGATCGAGTACGCGCGCACCTTTGGCATCACGCACGAACACCACCCAGTGCCAGAACGGCCGCTTTTTCTCGAGATGCCACTTGATGGAAAGTAGGGCGAGGTCAGGCAATGACTCCCATGACTGGAACGGGTGTTCGGAGCGCCCCGCCTTCACGCCCAAATGTTGGAGAAGCTTGCGCACGTGAGCGGTGTCGGACCACAAGCGCTCGTCCTGCGCTGAGATACCGAGAGACCCGGCGATCGCCTGAACCTGAGCATAGGACAGACCCGCGATCGCGGCGACACTCGCGATACCGCACCCTGTACGCTCGCGCTGAAGTACTGGTTTGATCATGATGGTCAACAAGAAGTCAGCCCCTAAAGGGAACCTTACAAAATCCCTAATGTGAGGTCTGGCGTGGCTAGCTTAGCTTGGGCCGTTGATTCCTCAACCGCACCACCGGGATAGGCGGTTGGACGCTTATGCGATATCGCCACGCTTGCTTGGCTGATGCGTTCGTGCCGCCTGCGCAGTAAATCGCGCTTCAATCGCTGACCCGGTTGCGCCCGCCCTGCTTCGCCCGATACAGCGCCTGGTCGGCGGCGCGCAGCACTTCGGCCGGTGTCGAATGCTGCTCGTCAGGCTCGGCGATGCCTATGCTCACCGTTACCGACAGCGTCTTCTCGGCGGCG
>DAIDTN010000122.1 GCA_027457185.1 Burkholderiales bacterium
CTTGAGATTGTCCGAGTCGATCATCAGCAGGCTGGCGGGACGGTTGTAGCGCACCGACTGGTCGAACAAGCGGCCGGCGACGATGGCGAAGCCGCGCATGTTGTAGATACGGGTGAGATCATCGGTTTCCGACAGCAGCCGCGCCCGGTTCAAGCCGAAACGGATGTCGGCGGAAAACATGGTGGTGATATAGGCAACGAGAAGCATCGGCGCGAGCTGCGCCACCAGTCCGCCGACGTAAGCGAGCGAAAACGGCCCGCCTGCGGGGGCGATTCCTCCGAGCAGCACGAAGCAGGCGCTGATCAGCGCCATTTCGAACATGGTGGTGGCCTTGCCCAGCGCAAGTGCGCTGGTGATGATGACGAGCAGGTAGGTGTTGAGAAGAGGGCTGGCGAGCCTGCCCGTGTTCCACAGCACCCAGGTGATGAACAGCACCATCGCAAACGTTTCGATGGCAATTTTCCATTTCGATTCGGGCTTGTAGAAATTGGTGTAGCGAAAGCCCAGGACGAAAGCGGCATAGAAGAACAGCCCCGCGGAAATCGCCGCCTTGTCGGCGGCAAGGGGCCCGTCGAACACCTGATACAGCAATACCAGGATCAGCAGCAGCCACTCGATTTCGGCGACGGTGCGCGATATTCCGCGCAGCTCCTCCTGTTCTACGCTCAGAGTTTCAGCGGGCTTAGAGTGCACATATTTCCCCTTGTCATGAGCGGACTGCGGCCATGTTAGCTGCCGCGCCGCGACGATTATAGCGCGACCAGCGATCCGCTTTTCGCCGGGGGCGTTGGCTCATGCCGCCGCCTCCTATTCCAGTGTCGCAGGCCCGCGTGCGCGCTGTCGGCGTCCGGCGGCAATCGCGGGCGGTCGCATCCCCGCTGGGCGGGGCCCCTGCTCCCTGCTCATGCCGCCGCCTCCTTCTCCTCCCGCCAGAAGTCCAGCTTCTCCTGCACCACCCGGTCCGAATAGATGAACACCACGGCGTCGCTCGATGCGCTGTGCTCGTGCGCGACCCAGCTCGGCGCGACGAAAATGTCGTGCGGACCCCAGTCGAAGGTCTCGCCGCCGATTTTGCTCCTGCCCGTGCCCTCCCCCACGGTGAATACCGCGCTGTCGGTGGAGCGGTAGGGCGCGGTGTTGAAACCTTTTGGAATAAGCTGCATCCAGGTGGATATGGTCGGCATCGCCCAGCCGCCGTTGACCGGGTTGATGTATTTCATCTTGTAGGCGTGCCGCGGGTCGGCGGCGCGAAAGCGCGCGAGCTGGTCCAGCGCCTCGCGCGTGCGGCGGTAGGGGTAGTTGAATATCGGCGAAGTCTGCGAGGTGTAGACCTGGTCGACCGGCAGCAGATTGTGCCCCGCTTCGGCCATGGCCGCGCCTTCCGGGCGGTCCAGCGGGTGGACCTTGCCCGGATAGGCTTCGCGAAAGCTCGCGCACATCAGATTGACGATGTGCATGTCCAGGCCGTCGAGCCAGACCATGGGCGCGTCGCTCTCGTTGCCATGATCGTGCCAGGTCATCGACGGGGTGATCACGAAATCGCCCGGTTCCATCATGGTGCGCTCGCCCGCGACCGCGGTGTAGGCATTGTGCCCTTCGACGATGAAGCGCAGCGCCGAGGCTACGTGCTTGTGCGCGGGCGCGATCTCGCCCGGCAGGATGATCTGCAGTCCGGCGAACAGGCTTTCGGTAATGCGCGACTCGCCCGGCAGCCCCGGGTTCTCCAGCACCATGACGCGGCGCTCGGCTTCCTCCGTCGAGATCAGCTTGCACGCCTCGATCAGGTACGGCCGTATCTCGGCGTAGCGCCACAGGGCCGGCACGCAACGCGGCGCCGGCCGGTCCGTGACCAACCCGTGGAGCACCCGCCACAGCGGCGCGAGGTGTTGGCTGCGGGCGCGTTGGTAAAAATCCATCCGACCCGGTTCGGCCGCGAGGTTGACGCTCGGAACAATGCCCGCAAGGGCGCCGGCTTCGTGGTGCACGCTGCTATCGGATTTCATCCCTGCCTCCTGTGATTGAGCTGTTTCGTCGCAGTACCTGGTCGCTCTTGCGCGCATGATAGCCTAGCTGCGCGCTTGCGGCGATACGACTCCCGCCTGCGGGATATTGAGCTATGATGCAAACGGTTGGTCTGGTCGGGAAGCTCATGGAAACTTATCTGCTCTGGCTGGTCGCCGGATTCGTGTTGGTGATCGCCGAACTCGTCACCGGCACGTTTTTCATGCTGATCCTGGGCATCGCGGCATTCGCCGGGTCGGCGGCGGCCTGGTTCGGCTTCGGGTTCCGGCTGGAGGCAATGTGCGCCGCTGCGGTGGCGGTCGCCGGCGTGTTCTGGGTGCGGCAGAACCGCAAGGCGATGCAGCAGCCCGATATGGCCTCGCTCGACCTGGGTCAGGCAGTCACGTTCGATGCGTGGGTAAACCGCGAGCAGGGTGCGGCGCGGGTGAAATATCGCAACACGCTGTGGGATGCGGAGGTCGAGGGTGAGCGCGCGCTCGATCATGGCCAGGTGCTGTTCATCCATGCGGTGGACGGCAGCACGCTCAAGGTATCGAAGGCGAAAATCTGAGGCGCGGCGATGCAGGGAGCCTCGCGTCCGCCGCGGATTCCGCCATCCGCAAACGAATTGCTAGGGAGAATACCCATGTTTCCGAAGTTAATTGCTGTCCTGATCGCTACCATCGCCATCTCGCAGTTCCCGCAGACGCGCGGCTTCGCCATCCCGTTTTTCATTCTCGCGGTGGCGATCATTTTCGTCATCGAGGGCGTGCGCGTGGTGCCGCAGCAGAGCGCCTGGGTGGTGGAGCGCATGGGCAAATTCCACGCGATTTTGCAGCCCGGGATGAACGTGATCGTGCCCTTCGTCGATCGCATCGCCTACACCCACTCGCTGAAGGAGGTACCGCTGGATGTGCCCGAGCAGGTGTGCATCAGCCGCGACAACACCCAGCTGTCGGTGGATGGCGTCATCTATTTTCAGGTGACCGACCCGCGCCTGGCGTCCTACGGCTCGTCCAATTACATCGCCGCGATCACGCAGCTTGCGCAGACTGCGCTGCGGAGCGAGATCGGCAAGATGGAGCTGGACAAAACTTTCGAGAGCCGCGACGAGATGAACCGCCAGGTCGTATCGGTGCTGGACGAGGCCGGCCGCTCCTGGGGGGTGAAGGTGCTGCGCTATGAAATCAAGAACATCACCCCGCCTGAGACCATCCTGCGCGCTATGCAGGCGCAGATCACGGCCGAGCGCGAGAAGCGCGCGCTGATCGCCAAATCGGAGGGCCAGAAGCAGCAGGAGATCAATATCGCCGAGGGCGAAAAGCAGGCCGCCATCCTCAAATCCGAGGGCGCCAAGGCCGCAGTCATCAACAAGGCGCAGGGCGATGCCACCTCGATCCGGCTGATCGCCGAGGCGACCGCCGCTGCGGTAACCGCGGTGGCCGAGTCGCTGGCCAAGGAAGGCGGGCAGCAGGCGGCCAACCTGAAGGTCGCCGAGCAGTACGTCAACGCCTTCGCTTACCTGGCCAAGACAAACAATACCCTCATCGTACCCGCCAACCTGGGCGACATGGCCACGCTGATCACTTCGGCCATGACCATGCTCGACCGGACCAAGGCCGCTCAGGCCAAGCCGGCCTGAGTCGCCTCGTTTCAGGCGGCTGCCGGGCGCGCCAGCGCGCCCTCGGCGCGAGCGGCAAGCTGGCCGAACAGCGCGCCCAGGGCGGCTGCGGCGAGCAGCACCCACAGCGCGGCGTCCCAGCTGTGGGCAGCCGACACCACCGCCGCGATCAGTGGCGGACCGAAGAAGGGGCCGAGCTGCGCCACCTGCACCGTTAAACCCTGGATGCTGCTGATCTGGCTCGTATCGCGTGCGTAGACTTGCGATCCCGAGAGCACCGCCGCCGGGATGGTTCCACCCGCGAACATGAACAGCATGCCAAAGATGGAGCGCAGCGTGTCGGGCAGACTGGAAGAGAATATGCCGCAGGCGCACGCCGCCATGACGAGGAACGTGAGGCTGATCACATGGCCGCGCGGCGCGGCGCGATGGACCAGCCAGCTGCCGAGGAGGTTGCCCACTACATTGACTCCGACCACCAATGCCGTCAGGAGCGCGGCGGCCGTGACCGAGGCGCCGCGTTCCTGCACCAGGAACGTGGGCAGCCAGACCATCATCGCGTAGAACATCAGGGTGTAGCAGCCGAAAGCCAGCGCCGCCCACCAGGGTCCGGGCTGGCGCAGCGCGCGCACCATGTCCGCGAGCGTATGCGCGGCACCTCTGCGCGCGACGCCATAGGCGCGGCGCGATCGTCGCAGTGCTTCCATGCATATGAACGTCAGCAGCACGATCACCAGCCAGAAGCCGCGCCAGCCAAGGAAACCCAGCAGCACCGGGCTCGCCAGCATGGTCAGGCTGGCGCCGAAGGGCAGGTAGCAGCTCCACAGTCCCAGGGTCAGGTTGCGCTGGCGCGGTGCGCTGGCCGCGACGATCAGCGTCGGCGCCGACACTGCAATGGCGATAAACCCGGCGCCTTCGACGACGCGCGAGGCGAACAGCATGATTTCGGCGGTCGCGGTTGCGCCCAACAGCCCGCCCAGCGCCAGGGCGATCAGCCCGGCGGCACAACAGCGCAACGCGCCGTAGCGGGCGGCGAGTGCGCCGAAGAACACCGCCGTGGTGACCGCCAGTGTGTTGAAGGTCGAGTTAACCCAGCCTGCGGCGACCAGGGACAGGGGTAATTCTTCGCGCAGCAGGGGAATCGCCGGCGGCAGCTTGCCGACGTAGGCGGCGGCGACGACGCCGGTGGCAATGGCGGCCCACACCGCGGGCCAGTGGGTTCGTGTCACCACGGGATTGTAGGCCCTGGCATCAACTCAGTCCCCAGGTCCGGGGGCCGAACAACGCGCGAAACAAATGCGAATACCAGGGGTTCAGCTTGCATTCGCCTATCCTATGAATAGGTGAAATATATCCAGTCCGGTCCAGGCGGGCGCGTACCTTTTCTCCCTCAGCGTGCGCAGGGTGCTGCATATTGTCGCAGGTCAAATTGCGCGGCTGCGCCACAGCGTACACTAGCCGCGAAGAATTGCGATGAGCGATTGCCCTGCACCCAATCATATCAATAGTTCTTTCCTGGAGAGATTGCCATGGCCATGATGAACGCACAGCAATACCGCGACAGTCTTGCGGCGCGCAAGCCGCTGAAGGTCTACCTGGATGGAAAGCTTCTGGCGGACCCGCTAGCGCATCCGTACATCCGGACCTCCATGAACACCGTGGCGCTCACCTATGCATTGGCGCAGGATCCGGAGCATAAAAATCTCATGACCGCCAAGTCCGCGCTCACCGGCGAGACCATCAACCGATTCTGCCATCTGCATCAGAGCACCGACGATCTGATCAACAAGGTGCGCATGCAGCGCCTCCTCGGGCAGCGCTGCGGCACCTGCTTCCAGCGCTGCGTCGGCCTCGATGCCCTGAATGCCGTGTTCGCGATCACCTTCGACATGGACCAGAAGCTCGGCACCCGCTACCACGCGCGCTTCAGGAAATTCGCCATCTCCATGGAACAGAACGACTGGATCGTCGATGGTGCCATGACCGACGTCAAAGGAGACCGCGCGAAGCGCCCGGCCGAGCAGCACGACAAGGACCTGTACCTGCGCGTGGTCGAGCGGCGCGCCGACGGCGTCGTTATCCGCGGCGCCAAGGCGCATCAGACCGGCTCGGTCAATTCGCATAGGGTCCTGGTGATGCCCACCGTGTCGCTGAAGCCGGACGAGAAGGACTACGCCATCACCTGCGCGCTGCCCTCGGACGAGCCAGGCATCACCTATATCTACGGCCGCCAGTCCTGCGACGAACGCAAGCTCGGCGGGGGGGAAGCCTCCGACATCGATTCGGGCAGCCCGGCCTACGGCGGCCAGGAAGCACTGATGATTTTCGACGACGTGTTCGTGCCCAACGATATGATCTTCATGAACGGCGAAACCGAGTTTGCCGGCCCGCTGGTCGACCTGTTCGCGAGCTATCACCGCCAGAGCTACGGCGGCTGCAAGGTCGGCAATGGCGACGTGGCCGTCGGCGCCGCAGCGTCGATTGCCGAATATAACGGCGTCGCCAAGGCCTCCCACATCAAGGACAAGATCGTCGAGATGAACCATCTCAACGAGACGCTCTTCGCCTGCGGCATCGCCTGCTCGGCCAACGGCAGGAAGCTGCCCGCCGGCAATTTCTTCGTCGATGCGCTGCTGGCCAACGTGTGCAAGCAGAACGTGACGCGCCTGCCCTACGAGATCGCGCGCATCCTGCAGGACATCGCCGGCGGCCTGATGGTCACGCTGCCGTCGGCAAAAGACTGGCTCAATCCGGAGACTGGCGGCATGCTGAAGAAATATCTCGCCGGCGCCGACGGCATGAGCACCTACGAGCGCATGCGCCTGCTGCGCCTGATCGAGAACCTCACCATGGGACGCGGCGCCGTCGCCTATCTCACCGAGTCCATGCATGGCGCCGGTTCGCCGCAGGCGCAGCGCGTGCTCATCAGTCGCTTGGCCAATGTCGAGGAAAAGAAGGTGTACGCGAAGAGCCTCGCCCTCAACAACAGCCTTGAGTCGGTGGAAGCGGCGATACGCACGGGGCTGCAGAAGGTGCGCGCGCCTGGGAACGACAAGGCGGCGCCTGCCATGAGGCTAACTACGGCGTCCTGAATGCCGACGCATGCCGAGGGCGGGCATTGCGCGCTGCCCGCGCCAACCGTGTTTTCTGTACGGATAAGAAGCGCATCCGCACAGAAAACGCGGTTATGGTTAACACCTGACACAGCGCGAGGGTTTCATACAAGATCGCCGATTGCGCGCGAATGAAAAGCACATCCGCACGTAATCGGCGATCCGCGCGGACGGGGTGCCGTACGCGCAAACCGGATGGAACAGATCGAAGCATCCTCCAACGTCGGCCAGGGCCGCGACCGGTACGCGCCGGTTAGCGCTGCTGTTTCAGATAGGCGAGCAATTCGGTGAGTTTGCGCCCGGCCTCGGCCTTGACCCGGTCCGGGTCCTTGCCGCTCCAGTCGTAGAAGCCCTTGCCGGTCTTGATGCCGAGGTTACCGGCGGCATACAAGTCCTGCAGCACGCGCCGCGGCTTGTCGCCGTGGTGCAGCACCGGCACCAGCGCCCGTTGCGCCAGCGCGTGGGTATCGAGGCCGCTGATGTCTTTTTGCTCGATCAGCCCGGTGATGCACATACGCGGCGCCAGCATCTCGCGCGCGCAGCGGTCGATTTCCTCCGCGGTCGCGATGCCTTCGTCGATCAGGTAATAGGCCTCGTGCAAAATGGCGTGCTGCAACCGGTTGATCAGCAGGCCGGGGACCGCGCGCTGCAGACGCACCACGCTCCTGCCGGCGGCTTCGAGCAGCCGCACCGCGGTGTCCACCGCGGCGGGCTCGGTCGCCCTGACCGGCGCGACTTCGACGAGGGAGTTCACGTCCGCCGGCATGAAGTAATGGATGCCGAGAAAGCGCCCGGGATATTTGAGCGGCCGCGCCAGCGCCTCCAGATCCAGCGCCGAGGTGTTGGAGGCGAGCACCGGCGCGCCGGCGTAGGTGGCTTCGATCGCGGCGTAGCACTCGAGCTTGAGCTCCAACTTCTCCGGGATCGACTCGATGATCAACTCAGGCGCCTGCGGCGGTAAGCGGGCGACCAAGGCGACGTGCGGTTCGATGCCGCTGACCTTCGCCGCATTGCGCGACAGGATCGCGGTGGAAATGCCGGCTGCCGCAAAGCCCTTGGCGATGCCGCGCCCCATGACGCCGGAACCGATGACGAGAACTTGTGCCGAGCCCATGCAGATCCTGTCGATTGGAGGTGATGGCGGGCCGGGTCAGCCGACCCGGGCGCCGAAGTCTTTCACGATTCTGCTCAGGCGCGGAACGTCATGCCACTGGAGTCAATACCGGTTTGCCGGAAAAATGCGAGCGCAGGTTGTCCACGGCAAGATCGCCCATGGCCTTGCGCGTCTCGTGGGTGGAACTGCCCACGTGCGGCTGCAGCAGCACGTGGTCCATGTTTAACAGCGCCTCCGGAACGTTGGGCTCGGACTCGACCACGTCCAGAGCTGCTGCACCCAGGCTGCCATCGGAAAGCGCCTTGACCAGCGCGGATTCATCTACCACCGATCCGCGCGCGACATTTATCAGCGTGCCTTCCGGTCCGAGGGCCTTCAGCACTTCGGCATTGACGAGGTGTCGCGTCGCGTCGCCGCCAGGGCAAATCACCATCAGTACGTCGCAGTCGCGCGCCATCTCGGTCAGGCTGGCGTAG
>DAIDTN010000123.1 GCA_027457185.1 Burkholderiales bacterium
TCGGCCACGCACAGGGTGCAGTCGATGCATTCGTCCGGATCGATGACCAGCATGTTCGGCCCCTCGCGGAAGCAGTCCACGGGACAAACGTCGACGCAGTCGGTATATTTGCACTTGATGCAGGATTCGGTTACTACATAAGTCATGGCTAATGTCCTGAATTTGGCGGCCGTGGAACCCGAACGGAGCGATTTTACCATAGCCTTTTCGCGGGTCGTGGGCCCTTGATCGCGGTATTTTGATCGGAAACTTGAAATCCGCCGGCGCACCCCCAAGTACTGCTGGGTGCCCCACCCCTGCGGCAAGTCTGAAATAGGACTAGAATTGAGGCTCACCCCTCCCCGGCTTCCGCGGCCGCGGGCTGCGAACGAATCCGAACCACAAACCACGAACACGAGGACTGCATGAGCGACAATATCCATCACGTTACCGATGCCACATTCGAAACCGAGGTGCTGCAAGCGCAAAGCCCGGTGCTGGTCGATTACTGGGCCGAATGGTGCGGCCCGTGCAAGGCGATTGCCCCGACGCTCGAAGAGGTCGCCAAGGAGTATTCCGGCAAACTGAAGGTCGCCAAGGTCAACGTCGACGAGAACCAGGAGATCCCGCGCAAGTACGGCATCCGCGGCATCCCGACGCTGATGCTGTTCAAGAACGGCAATATCGAGGCCACCAAGGTCGGCGCGCTGTCGAAATCGCAGCTCACGGCCTTCCTTGACAGCAACATCTAGACCCTCTATCCTTGCACCTGAAGCGTCACCGGCAGACGTCTAAGCCGGTTCCGGACGCCAGTTCATCCCTGATTCAACTCCCAAGGCCTCTTTAGCCTTTGCGTTCCATACGAGCGTCTGCGCATGCAATTATCCGAGCTTAAAACCCTGCACGTCACCGAACTCGTCCAGATGGCGGTGGAACATGAAATCGAAGGCGCCAACCGCCTGCGCAAACAGGAGCTGATTTTCGCGCTGCTGAAAAACCGCGCGAAGAAGGGCGAATCGATATTCGGCGACGGCACGCTGGAAGTGCTGCCCGACGGCTTCGGCTTCCTGCGCTCGCCCGACACCTCCTACCTCGCCTCCACCGACGACATCTACGTCTCCCCCTCCCAGATCCGCCGCTTCAACCTGCATACCGGCGATACCATCGAGGGCGAGATCCGCACTCCCAAGGACGGCGAGCGCTATTTCGCGCTGGTCAAGGTGGACAAGGTCAACGGCGACCTGCCGGAGAATTCGAAGAACAAGATCCTGTTCGAGAACCTGACGCCGCTGCACCCGGACGAGGTGTTCAAGCTCGAGCGCGACATCAAGGCCGAAGAAAACATGACCGGCCGCATCATCGACATCATCGCGCCGATCGGCAAGGGCCAGCGCGGCCTGATCGTGTCCCCGCCCAAGGCGGGCAAGACGGTGCTGATGCAGCACATGGCGCATGCGATCATCGCCAATCACCCCGACGTGGTGCTGATCGTGCTCCTGATCGACGAGCGTCCGGAGGAAGTGACCGAGATGACGCGCACGGTGCGCGGCGAAGTGGTCGCGTCGACCTTTGACGAACCGGCCACGCGCCACGTGCAGGTCGCCGAAATGGTGATCGAGAAGGCGAAGCGTTTGGTCGAGCACAAGAAAGACGTGGTGATCCTGCTCGACTCGATCACGCGCCTGGCGCGCGCCTACAACACCGTGGTGCCGGCCTCGGGCAAGGTGCTGACCGGCGGCGTCTACGCCAATGCGCTGCAGCGGCCGAAGCGCTTTTTCGGCGCCGCGCGCAACGTCGAGGAAGGCGGCTCGCTCACCATCCTCGCCACTGCGCTGATCGACACCGGCAGCCGCATGGACGACGTGATCTACGAAGAGTTCAAGGGCACCGGCAACATGGAAATCCATCTTGACCGGCGCATGTACGAAAAACGCATCTTCCCGGCGATCAACGTCAACCGCTCGGGCACGCGCCGCGAGGAACTGCTGATCGCGAAGGAAGTGCTGTCCAAGGTGTGGGTGCTGCGCAAACTGCTGTATCCGATGGACGATCTGGAAGCTGCAGAATTTCTGGTCGACAAGATCCGCGCGACCAAGAACAACGCGGACTTTTTTGACTCTATGAGACGCGGGTAAGTCAGAGTCAGGACACAGCCCTCCGCCCCTTTGGCATCGAATGTACCTCACGGCTATTGCGCGCTACGCGCGCCAACCGCGTTTTCTGTACGGATAAGAAGCGCATCCGTACAAAAAACGCGGTTATAGGTAAAAGCAAGGGCGGTTCGGGGTAGCTTTTATATAAGATCACCGATTTAGAACGGATGGCGCCTTTTCATCCGTTCTAAATCGGTGATCCGCGCGGACGGGCCGCCGGCCGCGCAAGTGTCAGACGGAGTTCGCGCTACCGGGATAAAACTTGCTTAGCATCCTGATTTCTGGGATAATCGCCGCCTTTCGCGGCTCCTATTCCCGGACTGCGCCAAAGGAAAAACCATGAAAGCAGACATCCACCCCGACTATCACGAAATCCAGGTTACCTGCAGCTGCGGCAACACCTGGAAGACCCACTCGACCATGAGCAAGGCGCTGCATGTCGAGGTGTGCTCCAATTGCCATCCGTTCTACACCGGCAAGCAGAAGATCGTCGACACCGCCGGCCGCGTCGAGAAATTCCGCCAGAAATACGCGAAAAAGCCCGAGGCCGCGGCAAAAACGGCCTGAAGGCACGGCCGTCCCCGGAAAAAGGCAGCTACGGCTGCCTTTTCTGTTTGCGGGCAGCTACGGCTGCCTTTTTTGTTTTCCCGCCGAGTAAAATGAGCGCATGAATCCCAGGGGTGAAACCACATTGGTGCAGACACTCGAGGCGGTCATATAGTGTCCGGCGCACGCATCTCGCTGCCGCTTGCACGCCTTCCCCTGTTGATCCTGGTGGCGATTTGGCTGCTACCCGGCCTGATCGGCCATGATCCCTGGAAGAACGAAGACGCCATAGGCATAGGCATTGCGCACCAGTTCGTCGCCCACGGCGATTGGCTGCTGCCTCGGCTCGCGGGTGAGCCCTACGCCGACGACGGCCCACTGTTCTACTGGATCGCGGCAGCGTTCGCCAAACTGCTCGGCGGCCTCATCGCGCAGCACAATGCGGTGCGCCTGGCGGCCGGCGCGTGCATCGCCCTGACACTCCAATTCCTGCGCCTGGCCGGGCCCGCCTTCGATGACAAGGACCGGTACGATAACGACAGCCGCGGCGACAGCAGCCGCGGCGACGGCGTCATGCTTATGTTCATGGGCTGCCTCGGCCTGCTGGTGCATGCACACGAAGCCGTCAGCGAAACAGCTCTGCTCGCCGGCCTCGCCTGCGCCTACTACGGCGCTGCGCTGGTCGGGAAGCGCACGTATGCTGCCGCCATCGCCCTCGGCTGCGGCCTGGGCGCCGCCTTTCTTGCCAGCGGCTTCGTGCACATCCTGCCATTCATCGTCGCCCTGTTCGCGACCCCTTTATTCGTGCCGGATTGGCGTAGCCGCAACGCCGGGCTCGCGCTGGCGAGCGGCGCACTGGTCCTTGCCCCCTGGCTGCTGATCCGGCCGGCGCTGGTTTACGCGCGCTCGCCCGGACTGTTGGCAGCCTGGCTGCACCACAACGGTCTGGCCGTTCTTACCCATACGCCGGGCCTGGCTTTCGCCGGGGAGGAACTGGGAACGCTCTCCTGGTTCGCCTGGCCGGCCTGGCCGATCGCCCTGTGGGCGCTGTGGCTGTATCGCAGAAAACCGAGTTCCGCCCGCGTGGTGCTGCCGCTGGTCGCATTGATCGCCGGACTGAGCCTGGTCTGGCTTACGCGCGCGCAGGGCGATTTTCCGCTGCTGCCCTTGCTGCTGCCGCTGGCGCTTCTGGGCGCGCAGGTGTTGGGCGATCTGCGCCGCGGCGCGGCCAACTCGCTCGCCTGGTTCGGCGCCATGACCTTCAGCCTGCTCGGCGGCCTCATCTGGCTCGGCTATCTGGCGCTGCACACGGGCTTTCCGCCGCGCATCGCCGCCAACGCTGCGCGCATCGAGCCCGGCTTTGTCGCGCACTTTGCCTGGCTGCCATTCATCGCCGCAACCGCAATTACACTCGCATGGATAATGCTGATTCTGCGCAGCGCGAATGCGTCGCAGCGTTGCGTTACCTTTTGGGCCGCCGGCGTCGCCCTGTTCTGGGCGCTGACCATGCTGCTGTGGCTGCCTTGGATCGATCACGGCAAGAGCTATCGTCCGGTGGCGCGCTCCTTGCTGGCGCATCTGCCCAGGCATGCCGGCTGCATTGCCAGCCGCGGGCTGGGCGAAGCGCAGCGCGCGGCCTTCGACTACCATGCGGCATCGTCACCGAACGCACCGAAATTCGCGCGCGCCCCGACTGCAAGCTGTTGCTGATCCAGGACAATGCCCGGCTGCCCGAGGTAAGTCCGGGTGCGCAGTGGAAAAAAATCTGGGAAGACCACCGCGCGGGCGACCGCGCCGAAATATTGCGGCTTTACGCGAAAGTCAAATCGACACCATGAGCAGACCGGAACAGGCGGGCACCCAGATCAAGCCGATTTTTTCCTATCGCAAGCACTGGGCGCAGCGCTTCGGCATCGCCCCGTTCCTGCCGATGACGCGCGAGGAAATGCGCACGCTCGGCTGGGATTCCTGCGACATCATCATCGTCACCGGCGACGCTTACATCGATCATCCGAGTTTCGGCATGGCGCTGGTGGGGCGGCTGCTGGAAGCGCAGGGTTTTCGCGTCGGCATCATCAGCCAGCCTGACTTGCACTCGGCCGCGGACTTCAAGCGCCTGGGCAAGCCGAACCTGTTCTTCGGCGTCACCGCCGGCAACATGGATTCGATGGTCAACCGCTATACGGCCGATCGCAGAATCCGCTCCAGCGACGCCTACACGCCCGACGGCGCCCCCGACAAGCAGCCGGACCACGCGGTGACCGTCTACTCGCAGCGCTGCCGCGAGGCCTACCCCGATGCGCCGCTGGTCATCGGCAGCATCGAGGCGAGCCTGCGCCGCATCGCGCATTACGACTACTGGTCGGACACGATGCGGCGCTCGATCCTGCCGGACGCGAAGGCCGACCTGCTGCTGTTCGGCAACGCCGAGCGCGCGCTGGTGGAACTCGCGCACCGCCTGGCCGGAGGCGAAAACATCAAGGCCATCCGCGATCTGCGCGGCAGCGCTTTCATGGTGCCGCGAGGCTGGCGGCCCGAGGGCTGGACCGACGCCGATTCGACCACGGTCGATACGCCGGGGGCGATCCATGCGCGCCCTGACCCGTATGCCATGGTGCAACAGGCGCCTGCGGCGGCCGCAGCCGCACCGGCGGCGGCGACCCATACGATTCGCTTCCACAGCCGCGACCAGCGCCTCGCGGCGCGCCGGCAGGCGCGCGCCCTGACGGTCATCCGCCTGCCCTCGTACGAGCAGGTAAAGGTCGACCCGGTGCTCGACGCACACGCGTCGCGCACTTTCCACCTCGAATCCAATCCCGGCAATGCACGCGCACTGGTGCAGGGCCATGGGGAAAATGCGGCCGCCCGCGACGTCTGGCTCAATCCGCCACCGCTGCCGCTCAGCACGGCCGAAATGGACCATGTGTACGGCCTGCCCTACGCGCGCGCGCCGCATCCGGCCTACGGCAGCGCGAACATCCCGGCATGGGAAATGATCCGCTTCTCGGTGAACATCATGCGCGGCTGTTTCGGCGGCTGCACCTTCTGCTCCATCACCGAGCACGAGGGGCGCATCATCCAGAGCCGCTCCGACGCGTCCATACTGCGCGAGATCGAGGAAATCCGCGACAAGACCACCGGTTTCACCGGGGTCATTTCCGACATCGGCGGGCCGACCGCGAACATGTACCGCATGGCGTGCAAGGATCCGAAGATCGAATCCTCGTGCCGGCGCTTGTCCTGCGTCTATCCCGGCATTTGCGAAAACCTCAACACCGACCACGCGCCCTTGATCGACCTGTATCGCAAGGCGCGTGCGCTCCCCGGCATCAAGAAAGTGTTCGTCGCCTCCGGCCTGCGCTACGACCTGGCAGTGCGCTCGCCCGAATACGTAAAGGAACTCGCCAGCCACCACGTCGGCGGCTACTTGAAGATCGCCCCCGAACATATTGCCGAGGGCCCGCTGTCGAAAATGATGAAACCCGGCGTCGGCAGCTATGACAAGTTCAAGGCGCTGTTCGACAAGTTTTCGCGCGAAGCGGGCAAGGAACAGTATTTGATCCCCTACTTCATCGCGGCGCATCCCGGCACGAGCGATGAAGACATGCTCGCGCTGGCGCTCTGGCTCAAGCACAACGGCTTTCGCCTGGATCAGGTGCAGACCTTCCTGCCGACGCCGCTGGCGCTGGCGACGACCATGTACCACACCGGCAAGAATCCGTTGCACAGGGTGTCGAGCACCTCGGAACAGGTGAGCGTGGTGCGCGGCGGCCGCCAGCGTCGCCTGCATAAGGCGTTCCTGCGCTATCACGATCCGGAGAACTGGCCGCTGTTACGCGAGGCGCTCGCGCGCATGGGCCGCGCCGATCTGATCGGCAACGGTAAGAAACAGCTGATTCCCTCATTCCAACCGGCGGGAACAGGCAAAGCGCCGCAGCGCACGCTCGGCCGGCAGCCGGGAAAGCACGCTCAAGGCAACCGTCGGACTATTGCGCACGCAAAATCCGGCGGCAAACAGAAGCGCGGCTTGCGTCGCACCGCTTCCTGACCTGATCCTTTAGCCAGCGCTGGCAGTCAAGGCGAGCGGCGCGCTGTGCGCGGCCGACAGCCCGGCGTCACGCGCGCACGCGGGCTCATTGAGGAATCGATGTCCATTGTCGCGGCCCTATCGCCGCAGCACCGCGAGCATCGTTTGCCTGAGCTTTTCGGCGGAGACGGGTTTGTGCAGAACCGGCAGGCCGCTCGCCTGCGCCTCGCGCAGGCGCTCCGGCGCGGTATCGCCGCTCACCATCAGCGCGGGCACATCGCC
>DAIDTN010000124.1 GCA_027457185.1 Burkholderiales bacterium
GCCTTGCGCAGCGCTGTCGTGGCCCGGCTGCGGCGCCGGCTGCTGGCGCTGGATCGGCCCCGGCTGCGGCTGCCGGCTTTGATTCTGCACTGCCGGGGCTGGTTGTTGCGCAGGAGCTTGCGTTGAGGCTGGTCTGTGCCCGCCCTCGCCTCCGCGTTGCGGCGGCTGCGAGCTCGGGACGGTCGGACGGCTCTGCGGCTGCGGCGCTGGAGGGTCGGAACGCTGCATATACTGCTGCCTGGGACTTCTCTCCTGAGGCATTCCCTGCTGTGCTCGCTCGGACGGTGCGGGCGCTCCTCGCATGGCCGGTTCCTGATAGCGCTGCCGCACTACGGCGTCACGCGGTTGATAG
The DNA here is from genome assembly GCA_027457185.1 of Burkholderiales bacterium. Classification (GTDB taxonomy): domain Bacteria; phylum Pseudomonadota; class Gammaproteobacteria; order Burkholderiales; family SG8-39; genus 2-12-FULL-64-23. The sequence goes on from DAIDTN010000124.1 coordinate 353, forward strand.
CGGTAATTTTGGCTGCGCAGCGCCTGCTGCCGTTCCGCCTGCGGATATCGATCGCCGTAATACTTCCGCTGGTAGACAGGCAGCGGAGCGGGGGCCGGAACGGAATTGCGGTTCCACCGATCCCATCCGCTGCGACGCTGCTCCCATTCATTGCCCCAGTGCTCGCCCCAGCGCGGCGCCGCGTCCTCGCGCCAGCCGCGAAAGTACACGGGAGGATGCCGGTAGTAGCGCACCGGAATGCGCAGCACGAACAGCGGCACTTGGTATGGGTCCACCAGCCCCCAGGGCCCGTTGTACCAGGAACTGGCGTACCAGTTATCGCCCTGGTAGACCCAGTACAGGCCGTCGTAAAAGAAGAAGTTCGAATCCAGTTGCGGCGCGTAGTAGACCGGGTAGCCAGGCACCCGGACCAGTTCCGGGTACACGGGCTGGTTGATGCCGATGCTCACGCCGGGAAGCGCGATGCCGATGCTCACCTGGGCCATGGCCGAAGACGCCGGCCAAAACAGCATCCACGCCAAAATCAGTCCGTAGCGCATGTTCTGCCCTCCTGTTGAGAATCACCGCGACCGGAGTGTCGTCAAAGCAATGCGACACCGGTCAAAATCTTCAAAAACTGCTCTCGTGCAAGACTAATCGGTTCTGCCTGGAACATTCTGTGCGCTGTCGTACATACGGCGATCGGATTTGGCGGTTGTAGCAAAACCCGGGGCTGTCGCAAAAGCCCGGATGCCGTCTTGACCCCGCGGGGTGCCGACCGCTCAGGCGGCGGTTCCGATCAATACCCCGATGGCAGCGGTCACGCCCATCGCCAGGGCACTCCAGAAGGTGATGCGCATTATTCCGGTTGCTACGTTTGCGCTGCCGATACGGGCAGCCAATCCTCCGAGGCACGCGAGGAACACAAGCGAAGCCCCCGAAACAAACGGGATCAGCTTCGTCCCTGAGACCGCCATCGACATGGCGCCCGCAACGAGACCGGCGATCCCGGCGATCAGTATGCTGCCGTGGGTCGCGCCTGAAGCGGCCACGCCGAGCACAAGGCTCGATGTCGATACTATTCCATCGTTCGCTCCCAATACTGCCGCGCGCAACCAGCCGATGTATTGAAGCCTATGCCTTTCCTTACGGCGTACGGTCATGTTCGCGGCCTGTTTCAAATAGGGCCGTTCCGGCAATCAGTACTACGCCAGAACCACAATCCACAGAAAATCCCTCATCCGCTGAAAGCGCGTGAGGGTTAGGCGCTGGAAATAATAAGCCCCGCCGCGGCGGGGCTTATGCGATCGGCGTGCACGCCGATTAGGGCTGTCTCTTCTGCTCGACGTTCCGCATTGCCTTGTCGGCATTTATCTGCGTCATTCTCCGGCGCGCGGTGCGCCGCTATGCGATTCAAATTGCGCCCTGTCCTACTTGAGTGCGCCGGATAGCGGGCAGCGGACCCCCGCTGCAGTCTTAGCGAGCCGGCACCACAACGACGGTGCTGCCGTTCGGAACTCCGTGCGCGCCGGTATTTCCTTTCGCACCGGTGTTGCCGGTAGCGCCAGTGTCCCCGGTGGCACCGGTGTATCCGGTGGCACCCGTACTGCCGGTGGCGCCGGTGTATCCGGTGGCGCCGGTATTACCGGTGTTTCCGGTTGCGCCGGTGTATCCCGTCGCGCCGGTGTCTCCGGTTGCGCCTTGCGGTCCCGGCGGGCCCGCGGGAAGCGAAATGCATCCTCCCAGGGCGATGGTCGCAACAGCGACAACTAGCATCTTTGCATATTTCATGATGATTCCTTTTGTTGGGTTAACGAAAAACCGAGACTACGCGCACCACCTGGCCGATTCAGTGCGCCAGCAAACATAGCGGCATTTTTTAATTGCATCCTTTCAAGCTTGCCGAAGCGTCCGCAAGACCATGTACCGGTCACCGCGTCGCGATCCGCGAATGGCATGCGGACGAATTGGCCGCGCACTCGCCAATCATTTGCGCTTTTGCGTGACGATCCAGACCACGAGGGCGACGACCGCGATAACAAGCAGTGTCGGCAGCCATGCCCCGCCATATCCGCCCATCCAGCCATATCCCCCCATCCAGCCGCCGCCCGGCGCGCCGCCATTCATCATGTTTCCGCTTTGCGCGAATGCCGCCTCGGGGAGCGGCAGCGATAGCGCGCCAGCTGTCAAAGCAAGCACGATTTTCATGAATTCTCCAGATCGAAACGATGAAACAGACGCACCGCTTTGGCAAAAGCGTACGTGCAGCGAAGATAGCGGGCTCCGGCGGGACCCAGGACGCAACACTCAGTTCGCGTCGTGCATCATCCCGTGGACAATGATGTCGACTTCCGCGCGCTCGTCCTCGACGTCGAAAATATTCTCGCTGACGCGGTCGTCATAGCTGTCTGCGGCATTGGCGCGCAGCGCGGCGTATTCGGACTCGCGCCAAGCGATCGGGAGTTTCGATATTTTACGGCTGCGAATTGCATTGTGTTTCATGGTCTATTCTCCGTATCGGGTTGTGGCGTGCGTGAATTCATGGTCGTTGATCCTTGCTGCATGGATTCCGTATCGGATTCGCCATTCAGCGCGTAACGGCTACGGCGACGATGAACCCGGTGCCGTCGGCAGTCTCAACCGGCAGCAAAATCAGTCTAATCGCGGATCGGCGTTTGTTCCGTGCGCTGGCACACCGAACAGCACTACCGCGTCGATGCAGGTTGACCATGCCGCCGACCGGCGGCGGCACTCACCTTGGCTGCTCTTCTTCGTGGGCCGTCAACAGCGCCTTCAACCCGACGTAAGGCGCGGCGCTCTCCACTGGCGGCACCGGTGCAGGCGTATTCGTCGCGGCGCCGGCTTCGAGTTCGCGCACGCGGCCTTCGAGTGACGCTTTCTCCACCTCAAGCTCAGCGACCTGGCGCCGCAGTCGTGCACCGGCCCACTGTCCCTTGATCACGCTCGGAGTCGATACCAGCGCGGCGATCAGGGCACCCAAACCAAGCGCGATCAATAACACCACTGCCAGCGAGCTGTCGTAATGCCATAGGGCAAAGACCACCGTCACCGGAGCACTGTTCTGCAAAGCAAAGATGACCGCACCGATGGCGAAGACGATACCTACGATCAAGAAAAGTTGCATGACTGCCTCCGTTCAGTGAACTGGCCGGCGTGACCCGGCCCCTTGCGTATTTCCACTGCAACGCTGCGTGGATTCCGCCTCCCCGCATCTGCATGCCAGCGCCAGTCCTGCGGGCGCGTTGCGAATGAAAATTAGATTACGCGAACCGCTTGGCCAATTCCGTACGCCAGCGCGCATAGCGAAATTGTCTGCGGTATCCGCGCGCCACAAATTGTGGTGCATCCATGCTCAGTTGGCTACCGAACAGACCGCGTCGCGCCGGATGGGTAGCTTGTGCGAATGGAAACGGAGCCTATTCATGCCCAGAATTTCCGCACAAGCGGATTCCCGGACGCCATTCCTGGTCCAGCCGCAAACGCCGTGGCCTGCCCAGCTCGGCAAGCAAGGCGCCGGCATGGCTAACCCAGTCTGATGCGATCCAAACCTGCCGTTCCTGCGGCGTCGCCTGCAAACGCCTCGGGCACGCCATTCGAAGCCGAACGCGATCAGATCAGCCAGAATATCGAGGCTGTTCTGGCCTTCTACACGCGTGAAGAGCAAAAGATCAGCCGCTCGCAGCGTATCCTCGAGCGCATCAGCAATTCCATCGGGCAGCCTGTTTTTCTTGGCTTGATTCTGCTGTTTGTCGCATTCTGGATGCTCGCCAATGCCTTATTGCGCCAACTCGGAATTGCCGAATTCGACCCGGCGCCGTTTTTCTGGCTGCAGGGTATCGTCGGTCTGGGCGCGTTGCTGACTGCGACCGCGGTTCTGACCAGGCAAAACCGGCTCGCCAAACTCGCAGAACAGCGGGCGCATCTGGACCTGAAAGTGACGCTGTTGACCGAGCAGAAGGCCGCCAAGCTGATCGACCTGCTGGAAGAACTCAGGCGCGATTTGCCCAATGTAAAAAACCGCCACGATCCCGAGGCGGCAGTGCTGCAGCAGTCCATGAACCCGGATCTGGTGCTTGCCGCGCTGGACGAACGCGGCGAGCCGGACGAGCAATCGGAACCGGACGCAGAAGTCAAAGAGAGCGAAGCCATCGAGAAATGAGAGCCCCATTGCCGCGGCGGGAACTCCAGAACCAAACCACCGGGTAGTGAATCAGTACCGCGTGCCAAACACCTGCGTCCAGTACACTCCCATATCACTCTTGGGATCGACCGCGTAGGCGCTGCCCATGTCGGCAAACGCCGGATTCATCACGTTGGCGCAATGCTCCGGGCTCTTGAGCCAGGCCGCCACCGCATCCTCGGGCGTCGTTGGTCCGGCAGCGATGTTTTCGCCGGTAGATCGGTATCTGTAGCCCACGCGCTCGACACGTTGCGCCGGGTTGGACCCATCGCGGCCGCTGTGGCTGAAATAATTGTAGCGCGCCATGTCCTCGGCGTGCAGACGCGAGGCCTCGGCAAGCGAGTCATTCCAGTGTACCGGCCGCGCTGCATTGAACGCCCGGTCGCCGCAATAACGCGGTGTGGCGCGAGCCTGGTTGACGAGGTCGAGCACGCGCCGCCCTGCCGCTTGCTCGGATACCTTCACCGACGGCGCAAACGGCGCCGCCATCACGATCCAGACTTGGTGCGCATTTAGGTAAATGCCAACGTCTTTCATTGCCGCATCCTGCAACAGCCCGCAGTTGCTTTGCGCTGCCAGCATTGCCTCTGCCTGTGCACTGGCACCATCCCCGCTGATGCTAAGCGCGCGCGAACGCATCGCCCTGTATCCGGCCGTGGTGAGGCTTTGCTGCAGCTGATCCCCGCGCGCAAGATCCCCGGCGACGCGCTCGAGCGCGCTTTGCGGCCTAAGCGGCGGCAGTATTCCCGCAACGGCGCAATTGCCTCCACCGGCGCGCAGCCGGTTGATCACGGCATAAAGATCGCTCGCAGCC
>DAIDTN010000125.1 GCA_027457185.1 Burkholderiales bacterium
ATGCCACCATGGGCAGCGGCATCGACAAGCGCAGTCTGGAAAGTTCCGTGTACCAGGTGCTGCTGGGGCTGACGACGGTGCAGTCGGTGCGGCAAAAATCCGACAGCGGCGGCTACGATCTGGTGCCGGCGAACCGCGAGCTTGCCGGCGCCGAGGTCGAGATGGTGGAACTGGAGAACCGCGAAACCCGGCTCAAGTCTGCATTGGTCTCGGTCGCGGCGGAATACGATTTCATTCTACTCGACTGCCCGCCGGCGCTGAACCTGCTCACGCTCAACGGCCTGGTCGCGGCCGACGCGGTGATGATTCCGATGCAATGCGAGTACTACGCCCTGGAAGGCTTGAGCGATTTGGTAGAGACCATACGCAAGGTGCGCAAGCACCTCAATCCGGGGATCGAGATCGAGGGCTTGCTGCGCACCATGTACGATCCGCGCAACTCGCTCGCGCAGCAGGTCTCGGCGCAATTGCAGCAGCACTTCGGCGACAAATTGTATGCAACTATCATTCCGCGCAACGTGCGTCTCGCGGAGGCGCCGAGCTACGGCGCGCCGGCGTTGAGCCTGGACAAGGCGTGCAAGGGTTCGCAGGCATATATAGCGCTGGCGGACGAGCTTCTGTCGCGCTCGGTCGCCGCAATTGCCTGAGCCTTCGTGAACCGACGAATACCTACAGTGGGCAGGCGAGGATGAAGGGACTGGGACGCGGGCTGGACGCGCTGCTGGCGAAGGACGAGGACGCCGGTGGCGACGCCCTCAAGACGGTCAAGCTGGACGATCTGCAGCCGGGCAAGTATCAGCCGCGTACGCGTATGGACCAGGCTTCGCTGGAAGAGCTGGCACGCTCGCTCAAAGCGCAGGGCGTGATGCAGCAGATTCTGGCGCGCCCCCTGGGCAAGGGACGCTACGAAATCATCGCCGGCGAGCGGCGTTGGCGCGCGGCGAAACTAGCGGGCCTGCGCGAAGTGCCGGTGGTGATCCGCGAAGTGCCGGATTCAGCCGCGCTTGCCATGGCCTTGATCGAGAACATCCAGCGCGAGAACTTGAATCCGCTGGAAGAGGCGACCGGCATCCACCGCCTGATCAACGAATTCAAGATGACCCACCAGGAGGCCGCCGAAGCCGTGGGTCGCTCGCGTGCCGCGACCTCGAACCTGCTGCGCCTGCTGAACCTGCCGCAGTCGGTGCAGGCGCTGCTCTACGACGGCAAGATCGACATGGGCCATGCGCGCGCCCTGCTCGCGCTCGAAGGCCGGCGCCAGGAGGACCTGGCAATACGGGTGGCCGAGCGCGGGCTGTCGGTGCGCGAAACCGAGAAGCTGGTGCAGGATATCCTCAACCCGAAGCCGAAGAAATCGAACAGGGTCAAGACCAGTCGCGACATCCTGCGCTTCGAGGAGGAGCTGTCGGAAAAATTCGGCACCCTAGTCGAAATCAAGCCCGGCAAGCGGGGTGCGGGCAAGCTGGTGATCAGCTACGCCAGCCACGAACATCTCGACGATTTGCTGTCCAAATTCAAGGGCTGAAGTTCGCGGCGAGAGCGCCGCTCCCATTCAATTGCCGCGGGTGAGCGGCACGAAGCGCACCGGCAGGCTGCGCTGGGCCGAGACAGTGCCGTCGGCGCGTTTCAGTATCACTTGCAGGAATTGCACTTCGCCCTCCGCACCGAGCGGAATTACCATGCGTCCGCCCGGTTTCAATTGCGCGATCAGAGCCGGCGGTACCTGCGGGGTGGCGGCCGTGACGATGATGGCATCGAAGGGCGCGTGTTCCGGCCAGCCGCTGTAACCGTCGCCGATTCGGGTTTCGATATTGTTGTAGCCCAACTTCCGCAGCAATGCCGCAGCATGGCTCGCCACCGGCTCGATAATCTCGATCGAGTACACTCGGAGCACCAGTTCGGCCAGCACCGCTGCCTGATAGCCGGAGCCGGTGCCGATCTCCAATACTGTGTCTCCGGCTCCGAGGTCGAGCAGATCGGTCATGAGGGCGACAATATAGGGCTGGGAGATAGTCTGCCCGTGGCCTATCGGCAAAGGTTGATTGGCGTAGGCGAGCGCGCCGTAGCTCGCAGGTACGAAGCTATGCCGCGGCACCTTGGCCATTGCTGCCATCACGCGCGCGCTGAAGGCCGGCCGGCCGGTCTCCGCGCCGGTATCGCGTGCCATGGCGTCAAGCTCTTTGAGCAGAGCGTCGCGCTCGCGCGCGTACGAACTCTGCGCCTGGGCGCTGCCGTCGGCGAGGGCGCCGACCGGCCCCAACAAGGTATGCAGGATCGAGCGGTGTTTTATGGTGGGGGCCATGAGTTTCAGTCTAGTTCGCCCATCCGCATTTGTCATCCGGCGCAATGGCGGCATCCCCGGCTCACGCTTCATTTGCCGGATGTCCAAGGCATTTTTCACCTGGTGACGGCCCACCTGTCGCAGCGAATCGCCAAACCGGTGCGCAGATAACTTCAACTTCGGCGGTACATGTTGATGTGGATCAAAGCGGCGCAGCCACAAGTGCGGAATTGTGCCAATTGCAAATTGACCGTGCTCTGGGAAAGCCGCTATAATCCGCCCGGTTTTTGCAGCGGGGAATGCGGCGAGTGTGGCGAAAGTTCCGCCCGGTAATAGGGTTGCAAATACTGGCCACGATCATCGCCGCGTCGATCGCCGCCTGGATAGCGGGCGTACACGGCGCGATTTCGGCGGCCCTGGGCGGGTCGATCGGCGTTGTCGCCGGACTGGTGTTTGCGCTGCTGGCTGCAAGAAGCGCGCAAATCAAAGGGAGATCCGCAGGGGAGGCCCTCTTCGCCGCTCTCAGGGCTGAAGCGGCCAAACTTTTCCTGGCAATTTTGCTGCTTTGGCTCGTGCTGGCGACTTATCGGGAAGTCGTCGTGTTTGCGCTGATAGGATCGTTTGTCGCATCGATCCTGCTCTTCAGCATGGCGTTATTCGCCGGCGACAAGACGTAACGTATCCTTGAAAACGGATAAATCAGGCTAGACGGAACACCATGGCTGCCGAGCACGAACTCTCCGCAACAAGCTACATTCAGCACCATCTGAGCTTCGACGTCCAGTCCGTTGGGGACAATGCGTTCTGGGCGCTGCATGTCGATTCGCTGGTGACCGGCGCAATTCTCGGCATCGTTGCCACCGCCTTGCTGTGGTGGGTGGTGCGCGGCGCGACCGCGGGCGTGCCGAACAAGCGCCAGGCTTTCGTCGAGCTCCTGTTCGATTTCGTCGATGACCAGGTGAAGGGCATGTTCCACGGCAAGCGTCAATTTATTGCGCCGACCGCGCTCACCGTGTTCGTGTGGGTGTTGCTGATGAACGCGATGGACTTGCTTCCGGTCGATATCATGGCCTGGATCATGAAGCACGTGTTCCAGCAGGATGAATTCAGACTCGTTTCGACCGCCGACGTCAACACTACCTTCGCCCTGTCGCTGTCGGTACTGCTGATGTCGATTTATTTTGCCATCGCGGTCAAGGGCCTGGGCGGCTGGATTCACGAGTTGTTCTGCGCACCGTTCGGTAAGCATCCGCTCCTGTGGCCGTTAAACTTCCTGTTTAATCTGGTCGAGTACGTGTCCAAGCCGCTGTCGCATTCGCTGCGGCTTTACGGCAACATCTATGCGGGCGAAATCATATTTCTGCTGTTGTGGCTGTGGGCCGCGACCGGTGTCAGCGGTGTATTTTTCTCCGCCATACTGGGTCTCGGTTGGTCCTTATTCGACGCCTTTATCGCGGTGCTGCAGGCGTACATTTTCATGATGCTTACCATTGTCTATATATCGATGGCGCATGAAAGCCACTGAGTTCGCCGCCGGGCCGTTGCGGGATTCGTAACGGCGCTGACATCCTCACACCAACCCCCGCATCAATTCGTTCTCTAGAAAGGAAGACACAAATGGAAAAACTTCAGATGTTGGCCATGATCCAGGCCTATACCGGCATCGGCATCGGCCTGATGGTTGGCTTGGGTGCCGCGGGCGCGTGTATCGGCATAGGCATCATGTGCTCGCGCTTCCTCGAAGGCGCCGCACGCCAGCCAGAGCTCATGCCGCAACTGCAGGCCAAGGTGTTCCTGTTGCTGGGCCTGATCGACGCTTCATTCATTATCGGCCTCGGCATCGCGATGCTGTTCGCGTTTGGCAACCCGTTGCTTGCCGTCATCCCTAAGTAATTTGACCGTATCGCCGGCCCTGTCGTTTGGACGGGACCGCCAGGGAATTCGAACATGAACATCAATTTGACATTGATCGCACAGTCGATTTCGTTCGCGCTTTTCATCCTGTTTACGGTCAAATTCGTGTGGCCGCCGCTGATGAAAGCCATTGAAGACCGGCAGAAGCAAATTGCCGACGGCCTGGCTGCCGGCGAACGTGGCAAACAGCAGCTGGAAGCTTCCGGCAGGCGCGCGAACGAGGAAATAGGCAAGGCGCGCGAGCGCGCCGCCGAGATCGTAGCGCACGCCGAGCAGCGCGCCACGCAGATGATCGAGGCGGCCAAAGGCGCGGCCAAGGAAGAAGGCAACCGCGAGAAGGCTGCCGCCAAGGCGGAGATCGAGCAGGAAGCGTCGCGCGCTCGCGAAGCGCTGCGCGAGCAAGTGGCAGCGCTGGTCGTGTCCGGCGCGGAGAAGATCCTGCAGCGCGAAGTCAACGCCCAGGCCCACGCCGACCTGCTCACCCAACTCAAGCAAGAGCTGTAAACCAACCATGGCCGAGATTGCTACCCTCGCGCGACCCTACGCCGAAGCGGTGTTCCGCCTCGCCGACGACGGCGGCCAGCTCGCCGCTTGGTCGGGCACGCTGGCGCGCATGGCGCAGGTGGCCGCGCATCCGGACATGCAGGCTTGCATCGGCAATCCCAGCCTAGACCCCGACCAGCTCTACGGCCTGTTCGCCTCGCTTTCGGGCGAGCTCGACGCCGAGGCGCAGAGCTTCCTGCGCGTGCTCATCGCCAACGATCGTCTGGCACTGCTGCCCGAGATCGATGTCATGTTCGAGGTGCTCAAGAACGAGCGCGAGGGCGTGGTGGACGCGCAGATCGCGACCGCGTTCGAATTCCAGGGTGGCCAGCTGGCGAGCCTGATAGCCGATCTCGAGAAACGCTTCAAGCGCAGGATCAATCCGCAGGTGACGGTCGACAAGAGCCTCATCGGCGGCGTGCGCGTGGTGGTCGGCGACGAAGTCATCGACGGCTCGGTGCGCGCCAAGCTGAACGCCATGCAGACGGGCTTGCTGAGCAGTTAGTCCGCCGCAAACGAATACTTAAGGTTCAGGAGATAGCATGCAACAGTTGAATCCTTCCGAGATCAGCGAACTGATCAAGAGCAAGATCCAGAATCTTGCGCTTTCCGCCGACGTCCGCACCCAGGGCACGGTGGTGTCGGTGACCGACGGCATCTGCCGCATCCACGGCCTGTCGGACGTGATGGCAGGCGAAATGCTCGAATTCCCCAAGAACACCTTCGGTCTGGCGCTCAACCTCGAGCGCGACTCGGTCGGCGCGGTGGTGCTCGGGCCCTACGAACACATCTCCGAGGGCGACACGGTCAAGTGCACCGGCCGCATTCTGGATGTGCCGGTCGGACCTGAACTTATCGGCCGCGTGGTCAACTCCCTCGGCCAGCCGATCGACGGCAAGGGTCCGATCAACGCCAAGATGACCGACGTGATCGAAAAAGTGGCGCCCGGCGTGATCGAGCGCCAATCGGTTTCGCAGCCGGTGCAGACCGGCCTGAAGGCGATCGACTCCATGGTACCGATTGGCCGCGGCCAGCGCGAGCTGATCATCGGCGACCGCCAGACCGGCAAGACCGCGGTGGCGATCGACACCATTATCAATCAGAAGGGCAAGGACCTGATCTGCGTCTACGTCGCGATCGGGCAGAAAGCCTCCTCGGTGGTCAACGTGGTGCGCCGGCTGGAACAGCACGGCGCCATGGCCTACACCATCGTCGTCGCGGCCACCGCTTCCGAGTCGGCCGCGATGCAGTACATCGCACCTTATTCCGGCTGCACTATGGGCGAATATTTCCGCGACCGCGGACAGGATGCGCTGATCATTTACGACGACCTGACCAAGCAGGCCTGGGCCTACCGCCAGGTGTCGCTGCTGCTGCGCCGCCCGCCGGGCCGCGAAGCCTATCCGGGCGACGTGTTCTACCTGCACTCGCGCCTGCTTGAGCGCGCTGCGCGCGTGAACTCGGAGTACGTGGAGAAATTCACCAAGGGCGAGGTCAAGGGCAAGACCGGCTCGCTCACCGCGCTG
>DAIDTN010000126.1 GCA_027457185.1 Burkholderiales bacterium
CAGCCACACGCCGAGCCCGAGCGGATAGGTCAGGAACAGTAGCAGCGATACCGCTCCGGGCAGCATGAAAATGAAGCCTAGGAAATTGCGGTTTTCGAGTAGTCTGCGCACGGAGTCTGTGTTTTGTGGTTTGAACCCAGGCGCGGCGCGCGCGCCTCGGTTCAAACCTCTGCCCCCCTACTGGGCGGGGCAGAGGAGTGTGCCGTCTACGTCTTATAGTAACGCTTGGCGCGCTGCTCGGCGCGCTCGGCGGCTTCCTTCGGCGTCTTCGCGCCCGTTGCGGCCTCCGCCACCATGTTGACCACGACGAAGTCGGCCATCACCGAAGCCGAGGCGGTGCCCATGGTGCCGGCGTAGCCGTTCGGAACCGTGATCTTCATCGCATCGCGGTACGGCGTGTGCTTGGGATCGACGGTCCAGATCGGATTCGACTCGTAGGCCCTGAGCGGCTGGGTCACGTAGCCGATGGCAGCCTGCTGCCAGGGTTCGTACTGCTCTTTTTCCATCATGAAGCGCAGATACTCCTTGGCCGCGTTCGGGTACTTCGAGTATTTGAAAATCATCATCGGAAAAACCAGATTCAACTCGGTTTGGCGCCCGACCGGGCCGATCGGCATGTGGGTGTGCTGAATGTCTTCCGCCATCGCCTTCAGTTTGGGATCGGAGGATGTTTTGGCGGCGTAATAAATCGAGATGCCGTTGTAGGTCACGCTGATCTGGCCGTCGAGGAAGGCCTTCTTGTTGTTCGGGTCGAGCCAGGACAGCGTGCCCGGGATGAAAGTCGGATACAGCGCTTTCGCATATTCGAGCGCCTTGATCGTCTCCGGGCTGTTGATGACGACTTTGTTGTGTTCGTCGACCATCCTGCCGCCGAACGTCCACAGCAGCCAGTGGGTCCAGCAGTTGCCGTCGCCGGTGGCGTTGCCCAGGGCGAAGCCGCCGGGGGTGCCTTTGGCATGGAGCGCCTGCATCAGCTTGAGGAAACCGTCGGTATCCTTGGGAAACGAACTGAAGCCGGCCGCTTTTACCTGGCTTTCGCGGTATACGAGGCAGTTACCGGCGCAGCCCATCGGGATCGCCACCCACTTTTTCTTGTCGATGCCGTAGGCCCTGGAGGCGTCGTACCAGCCGCCGTACTTGGCGCCGAGGTAGTTGGCGAGATCGCTCACGTCGACCAGCTTGTCCGGATACTGGTGCGCATCCTCGAAGGTGCTGATGATGATGTCGGGACCGCTGCCGACATTGGCCGCCACCGCCGCCTTCGGCCGCAGTTCATCCCAGTTCTCGCTATCCACGCGCACTTCGATACCGGTTTGTTGGGTGAATTTCTTGGTGTTCGCCAGCCACAAGTCTTCGTCGCCCTGGACGAACCGCTTCCAGCGCAGCACCCGCAGCTTGGCGCCTTTCTCCGGTTTCAGGTGCAATGTAGGCGCAGCGGTGGCTGCCAGGACGTTGCCGGCGGCGGCGCCGGCGGCGATGCCCGCGGACATTTTCAGAAAATCGCGTCTATCGATATTGCTCATTGTTGAACCTCCTTGGGTTGTTGCTACAGTCTTGCCCCGCTTGACGGATCAAACAGGAAGGTGAGTTCCGGATACAGGCGTATCGCCTCGCCCGGCTTGAACGAATGGCGCTCGCGCACCACCGCAATGACGTCGGTGCCGCCGACTTTGCAGAAGATCTGCGTGTCGGCGCCGGTGGGCTCGACCACCACCACTTCTGCGCGCACTCCGTCGGACCGGACCAGCAGGTGCTCGGGGCGCACGCCCACCACCACTTCGCGCCCTTCCGCGGCGTTTGAGCTCGGCGCCGGCAGCAGCAGGCCGTCGGCCATCCGCACCTGGATGCCGGCACCGTTTCTGACCAGCTTGCCCTTGAGGAAATTCATCGCCGGCGAGCCGATGAACCCGGCCACGAACAGGTTCGCCGGATTGTCGTAGAGATCCAGCGGCGAACCGACCTGTTCGGTTTTCCCGGCGTTCATCACCACGATCTTGTCGGCCATGGTCATGGCTTCGATCTGGTCGTGGGTGACGTAAATGGAGGTCGTGGTGAGCCGCTGGTGCAGCTCCTTGATCTCGGTGCGCATCTGCACCCGGAGCTTTGCGTCCAGGTTCGACAGCGGCTCGTCGAACAGGAATACCTGCGGGTCGCGCACGATGGCGCGGCCCATGGCCACGCGCTGGCGCTGGCCGCCGGAGAGCTGGCGCGGGTAACGCTCCAGGTACTCCATCAGCCCGAGGATATTGGCGGCCACTTCGACGCGCTCGCGTATCTTGCCGCGGCTCTGGCCCGCGAGCTTCATCGAGAAGGCCATGTTGTCGAACACCGTCATGTGCGGGTAGAGCGCGTAGTTCTGGAACACCATGGCGATGTCGCGTTCCTTCGGCGGCACCTTGTTGACCACGCGCCCGCCGATCTCGATCTCGCCGCCCGAGATTTCCTCCAGTCCAGCGATCATGCGCAGCAGCGTGGACTTGCCGCAGCCCGAAGGCCCGACCAGCACGCAGAATTCGCCGTCCGCGATCGAGATGTCCACGCCGTGCACGACGCGGGTGGAGCCGAACGACTTGAACACGCCTTTGAGATTGACTGCTGCCATGGCTATTTACCTGCGGTCCATTCTTTGATGTATCGATTGTGCGTCTGGGTCATGTGCCGCCGCATCGCGCCGCGCGCCGCGCGCGGATCTCGCCGCATGATCGCGCTCACGATCGCCTCGTGCTCGCGCACTGTTTCAGCCGCCATTTTGGGGTGTTCGAGTTTGCGCTCGAGGCTGCGATATAGCGGCCCCATGCGCTGGTCCCACAGGGTTTGCATTGCGAGCACCAGCGCGCTGTTGCAGCTGGCCTCGGCTATTCTCAAATGGAACAGCCGATCCGCGACCAGCGGGTTGTGATCGTGCCGGCTTTCCCTGACCACGCGGTCGTGGGCCTCGCGTATCGCGTCGAGCTGCGCCGGGCTTGCGGCTTTTGCCGCGAGCGCCGCACACTCGCCCTCGATCAGCGCGCGTGCGCTTATCACCTCGAACGGCCCCGCGTCGCCCTGCAGCGCATTGCGCTGGCGCCGCTTTGCCGGATCGGTCACGTAGATCCCGGAGCCGACGCGCACGTCGAGCAGGCCCTCCACTTCGAGCGCAATCAGTGCCTCGCGTACCGAGGGCCTGGATACGCCGAGTTGCTTCGCCAGATCGCGCTCGGGCGGCAGGCGCGCGCCCGGGGCGTATTCGCCGGCGCTGATCAGCACGCTGATCTGATCGGCGATCTTGCGGTACAGGCGGCGCGGTTCGACGGTCTGCAGCGGCATGGATTAGGATTGAATTTGTGGATGCGCAGGTGGGGAGGCAAGCATACGCGCGGCCCCGAACATTGGTCAAGTGGTCCGACCAATTGTGCGAAAATGATGGCCTGGGCCGGCAGGCGTTTTCTTTTCGGGTGCTGCGCCGCAACAACAAGTGGGTCGCGTTTTGGTCAATCGGTTTTTTGCGGGTATCATTCGCGAAACAGGGGGATGCGATGAGCGGGAGGCTGACAGGCAAGACGGCATTCATCACGGCGGCGGGGCAAGGCATGGGCAAGGCCGCCGCCCTCGCTTTCGCGCGCGAAGGCGCGACGGTTTGGGCGACCGACCTTAAACCCGGGCCGCTCGCCGAGCTTGCCGGGGTAGCCGGCATCACCACGCGGCAGCTCGACGCCACCGACGAGCAGGCGATCGCCAGGCTTGCGGCCGAGGTCGGCGCGGTCGACGTGTTGCTGAACTGCGCCGGCTACGTGCATCATGGCAACATCCTCGACTGTACGCCGCGCGACTGGGACTTCAGCATGAACGTGAATGTGCGCTCCATGTACCTGGTGACGCGCGCCTTGCTGCCCGGCATGCTGGCGAAGAAAGGCGGTTCGATCATCAATATGGCCTCGATCGCCTCGAGCATCAAGGGATTGCCCAACCGCCTGGTCTATGGCACCTCCAAGGCGGCGGTGATCGGGCTGACCAAGGCGATTGCGGCCGATTACGTCAAGCAGGGTATACGTTGCAACGCGGTATGCCCG
>DAIDTN010000127.1 GCA_027457185.1 Burkholderiales bacterium
TTGCGCGAGAAAATGGTTGCGATCAACCGCGTCACCAAGGTGGTGAAAGGCGGCCGCATCCTCAGCTTCGCCGCACTTACGGTAGTCGGCGACGGCGACGGTGGTGTCGGCATGGGCAAAGGCAAGTCGCGCGAGGTCCCGGTGGCGGTGCAAAAGGCGATGGAAGAAGCGCGGCGCAAAATGTTCCGCGTCAGCCTGAAGAACGGCACGCTGCACCATGCGGTGATGGGTCGCCACGGCGCGGCCAAGGTGTACATGCAGCCGGCATCAGAGGGCACGGGGATCATCGCGGGTGGCGCCATGCGCGCGGTGTTCGAGGTCATGGGCGTCACCAACGTGCTCGCCAAATGCATCGGCTCGGGCAGTCCTTACAACGTGGTGCGCGCCACTTTGCAGGGATTGAAATCCATGAACACGCCGTCCGAGATTGCCGCCAAGCGCGGCAAGTCGGTCGAAGAAATCACTGGTTGAGGGCAATCATGGCGGGCAAGAAACTTAAAGTTACCCTGTTGAAAAGCGTGATTGGCTGCAAGGCGGCACACCGCGCCACGGTGCGCGGTCTGGGCCTGAAGCGCATCAACCACACCGTGGAATTACAGGATACCCCCGCGGTTCGCGGCATGATCAACAAGGTGTACTACCTGGTGAAGTGCGAGGCATAGATGCAACTCAATTCGATCAAGCCTGCCGCAGGCGCTAAACGTCCGCGACGCCGCGTCGGTCGCGGCATCGGTTCGGGCCTGGGCAAGACTGCCGGACGTGGTCACAAAGGACAGAAGTCGCGTTCCGGCGGCTTTCACAAAGTCGGCTTCGAGGGCGGCCAGATGCCGCTGCAACGGCGTTTGCCCAAGCGCGGTTTCAATTCGCTTGCGCGCGGACTGACCGCCGAGGTGCGCCTGTCCGACCTGCAAAAAATGCAGCTCGCAGCCATCGATCTCAAGGCGCTCAAGGCGGTCGGACTGGTACCGGAGGCAACCGAAGCCGTCAAGGTCATCCTGTCGGGCAAGCTCGAGCGCAAGGTCAGCCTGAGCGGACTGCGGGTCACCAAGGGTGCCCGGGCCGCAATCGAAGCGGCCGGCGGCAGTATCGCGCCGCTGGAAGTAAAAGCACCCGTAGGCAAGGGCAAGAAGGCCAAGGCCAGGGTTGAAGCCATTGCCAAGGCCAAAGCCAGGGCCGAGGCGCCCAAGGGCGTCAAAACCAAATCCGCGGACCAGGCGAAGGCCAAACCCAAGGCGCCTAAGGCGGCCAAGGGCGGCGCCGAACCCGCCGCCAAAGGCGCGTCAAAATCCAAGACAAAGGGCGAGAAGGCTTAAGCTCAGCGCAATGGCTACCCACGCTCAAAATATCGGCAAGACCGGCAAGTACGGCGACCTGAAAAAGCGTCTGCTGTTCCTGCTCGGCGCCTTGGTCGTGTTCCGCATCGGCGCGCACATCCCGGTGCCGGGGATCGACCCGAACACGCTTGCCGAATTGTTCAAGTCGCAGCAGGGCGGTATCCTCGGCATGTTCAACATGTTCTCCGGCGGCGCCTTGTCGCGCTTCACCATCTTTGCGCTCGGAATCATGCCGTATATTTCGTCCTCGATCATCATCCAGCTGATGACGACGGTGTCGCCACAGCTCGAGCAGTTGAAGAAGGAGGGCCAGTCGGGGCAGCGCAAGATCACGCAGTACACGCGATACGGGACGGTGTTCCTGGCGCTGTTTCAGGCGACCGGCATTTCCATCGCGCTCGAATCGCAGCCGGGCCTGGTGCTGGATCCGGGCCTCACGTTCCGCTTAGTCACCGTGACCACGCTGGTGACCGGCACCATGTTCCTGATGTGGCTGGGCGAGCAGATCACCGAACGCGGGTTGGGCAACGGCATTTCCATCATCATTTTCGCGGGCATTGCGGCGGGACTGCCCAACGCGGTCGGCGGCACCTTGGAGTTGGTGCGCACCGGCGCCATGCATCCGCTTACTGCGCTGCTGGTCGCGGCGGCGGTGGCGTTGGTGACCTGGGCCGTGTGTTTCGTCGAGCGCGGCCAGCGCAAAATCCTGGTGAACTACGCCAAGAGGCAGGTTGGCAACAAGATCTACGGCGGCCAGGCCTCGCACCTGCCGTTCAAGCTCAACATGGCTGGCGTGATCCCGCCTATTTTCGCGTCGAGCATCATCCTGTTCCCGGCGACTCTGGCCGGCTGGTTTGGCCGGAGCAAAAGTATGAGTTGGCTGAGCGACATCTCCAGCACGCTCTCGCCGGGCCAGCCGATATACGTGCTGCTTTATTCAGGCGCGATCATATTCTTCTGTTTTTTCTATACCGCGTTGCAATACAACCCCAAGGAAACCGCGGATAACCTGAAAAAAAGCGGCGCATTCGTACCCGGAATCCGTCCGGGCGATCAGACCGCGCGCTATCTCGAGAAGATCCTTACACGGCTTACCATGGCCGGCGCGGTGTATGTGACTCTGGTGTGCCTGTTGCCGGAGTTTCTGATTCTTAAATGGAATGTGCCGTTTTATTTCGGCGGTACCTCTCTGCTGATCATCGTGGTGGTAACCATGGATTTCATGTCGCAGGTACAGGCCTACATCATGTCGCACCAGTATGAAAGCCTGTTGAAGAAAGCCAATTTCAAGGGCGCAGGTTTCCCCACACGCTGATGGCGAAAGAAGACGTTATCGAGATGCAGGGGGAGATAATGGAGAACCTCCCCAACGCGACCTTCAGGGTGAAGCTGGAAAATGGCCACATAGTGTTGGGACATATTTCGGGCAAGATGCGCATGCACTATATCCGTATCCTGCCGGGCGACAAGGTGACGGTGGAATTGACGCCGTATGATTTGACAAGGGCGCGGATCGTTTTCCGCGCGAAGTAGCCCGAGTGCGGGTGTAACAGCGCGAACCGGGGCGGAGCAGGAGAGCACCATGAAAGTACAGGCATCAGTGAAAAAGATGTGCCGCAACTGCAAGGTTATTCGCAGGAAGAGGGTGGTGCGCGTGATTTGCACCAACCCGCGGCATAAACAGCGTCAAGGTTAATTGGCTGGCACAGAGCATGATATCAAGCTATAATTACCGGTTTCGCATTCTTGGAGTGAGCTAATGGCCCGAATTGCAGGCGTCAACATTCCAAACCACCAACACGCCGAAATTGCGTTGACTGCAATCTTTGGTATCGGGCGGGCGCGCGCGCAGGCAATCTGCGTTGCCGCCAAGGTCGGAACATCGTCCAAGATCAAAGACCTGTCGGACTCCGACATGGAACGCTTGCGCGAAGAGGTGGCCAAATTCACGGTCGAAGGCGACCTGCGACGCGAGGTATCGATGTCGATCAAGCGCCTGATGGACTTAGGCTGCTATCGCGGTTCGCGCCACCGCAAGGGTTTGCCGGTGCGCGGGCAGCGCACGCGTACCAATGCGCGTACGCGCAAGGGCCCGCGCAAGGCGGCGATCAAGATGAAATCCGCGGCGACCAAGACCTAAGCCCCGCATCAACGGATACGTAGAGGAAAGCATAAATGGCCAAACCCCCGAGCGCCGGCGCCACAGCAGCGGCGCGCGTACGCAAGAAGGTGAAGAAGAACGTTGCCGAAGGCATCGCGCATATCCACGCGTCGTTCAACAACACCATTATTACCATCACCGACCGTCAGGGCAACGCGCTCTCGTGGGCAACTTCCGGCGCCGCCGGCTTCAAGGGTTCGCGCAAATCGACGCCGTTCGCGGCGCAGATCGCCGCCGAGCAGGCAGGCAAGGCAGCGCAGGAATGCGGGGTGAAGAACGTCGAAGTGCGCATCAAGGGCCCCGGACCCGGGCGCGAATCCGCGGTGCGCGCCCTGAACGCGATTGGATTGAAGATCACCAGCATCAGCGACGTGACGCCGGTGCCACACAACGGCTGCCGCCCGCCCAAGCGTCGGCGCATCTAAGGAGACTGGAAAGTGGCCCGCAACCTAGACCCCAAATGCCGCCAGTGCCGCCGCGAGGGCGAGAAACTGTTCCTCAAAGGCGAGAAGTGTTTTACTGACAAGTGCGCGGTCGAGCGCCGCGCCTATGCGCCGGGCCAGCACGGCCAGAAGAGCGGCCAACGCCTGTCCGACTACGGCAAGCAACTGCGCGAGAAGCAGAAAATTCGCCGCATCTACGGCATCCTCGAACGTCAGTTCCGCGGTATCTATGCGGTGGCTGCGCGGCAGAAAGGTATTACCGGCGAGAGCCTGCTGCAGTTGCTCGAATCGCGTTTGGACACGGTGTGCTTCCGCATGGGTTTCGGCGCTTCGCGCAATGAGGCGCGCCAGATCGTGCGCCACAACGGCATTATGGTAAACGGCAGGCGCGTCAACATTCCCTCTTACCACGTGCGCACCGGCGATACGATCGAGGTGGCGGCAACGGCCAAGGACCAGCTGCGCATCAAGGGCGCATCCACGGCGGCAGCTTCGCGCGGCATACCCGAATGGCTGGAAGTCGATACCACTGCGATGAAGGGCACGTTCAAGGCCAAACCGCAGCGCACCGAGCTGCCTTCCACCATCAACGAGAGCCTGGTAGTCGAACTGTATTCCAAGTAATCGTAAAAGCTTTCCAGAGGAACCTCCATGCAAAGCAGTGGATTTCTGAAACCGCGTATCATCGATGTGCAGAGCATTGCTCCCAATCATGCCAAAGTGGTGATGGAGCCGTTCGAGCGGGGCTACGGTCACACACTGGGCAACGCGCTGCGGCGCGTACTCCTGTCCTCGATGCCGGGTTTCGCCCCGACCGAGGTGCAGATCTCCGGTGTGCTGCACGAGTATTCGACCATCGACGGCGTGCAGGAGGACGTGGTCGATATCCTGCTCAATCTGAAGGGCGTGGTACTGAAAGTGCACAACCGCACCGAAGCCCTGCTGACGCTGAAGAAAAAAGGCGAAGGCGCGGTGACCGCCGCCGACATCGAAGTTTCGCACGACGTGGAGATTATCAATCCCGAACACGTCATCGCCCACCTTTCGCCCGGCGGCAAGCTGGAGATGCAGATCAAGGTCGAGCGCGGCCGCGGCTATGAGCCCGGCAATCTGCGCGTGATGCCGGAAGAAACCAGGGGCATAGGCAAAATCATCCTCGACGCTTCGTTCTCGCCGGTGCGACGCGTCAGCTACGCGGTGGAGTCGGCGCGGGTGGAACAGCGCACCGACCTCGATAAGCTGATCATGGACATCGAGACCAATGGCGTGGTCGAGCCGGAAGAGGCGATACGCTACGCCGCGCGCGTGCTGGTGGACCAGTTGTCGGTATTCGCGGCGCTCGAAGGCACGCCCATCGCGAGCGAGCCAGTCAAGGCGCCCCAGGTCGACCCCATTCTGCTACGCCCGGTGGACGACCTCGAACTTACGGTGCGTTCGGCCAACTGCCTGAAGGCAGAGAACATCTATTATATCGGCGATCTGATTCAGCGCACCGAGACCGAACTGCTGAAGACGCCGAATCTGGGCCGCAAATCGCTCAACGAGATCAAGGAAGTGCTGGCGTCGCGCGGACTGACCCTGGGAATGAAGCTGGAGAACTGGCCGCCCGCCGGGCTGGAAGTCGCGCGCGTCTGAGACGAGCCCGCCCGCGGCGAAACGCGGGCGAGGAACATAGCCCCCCGGGATGGGGGCGGAACAGAAGAGGCAAGAACATGCGTCACCGCTTAGGACTGAGAAAGCTCAATGTAACCAGCAGCCACCGCCTGGCGATGCTGCGCAACATGACCAATTCGCTGCTGAAGCACGAGGTCATCACGACCACACTGCCCAAGGCGAAGGAGTTGCGCCGCGTGGTTGAACCGATGATCACGCTGGGCAAGACCGCCACCGTCGCCAACCGTCGTCTGGCGTTCAACCGCCTGCGCGACCGCGACATGGTCACCAAATTATTCAACGAGCTGGGCCCGCGTTATGCCAAGAGGAGCGGCGGCTATCTACGCATCCTCAAGCACGGGTTCCGCCAGGGCGACAACGCGCCGATGGCGCTGGTTGAGCTTATGGACCGTCCCGAGGCTGCGGAAGGTTCTGCCGCTGCGGAAGCCAAATCCTAAGATTGCCTTTTCGCACTGAAAAAGCCGGCCGCGCGCCGGCTTTTTTATTTGCCGGGGCTACAATGCGCGCATGGCGATCCTGTTGTTTACCGATTTTGGTTCGGGCGACATCTACGTCGGCCAGGTGAAGGCGGTGCTGCAGGGGCTCGCACCGGGCATTGCGGTAATCGATTTGCTGCACGACGCGCCGGCGTTCAACGTGCGTGCCGGCGCGCACCTGCTCGCAGCCCTGGCCGACCGTTTTGCACCAGGCAGCGTGTTTCTGACCGTGGTCGATCCCGGCGTCGGGGGGGCGCGCAGCGCTGTCGTCGTGCACGCGGATGGCCGCTACTATGTCGGCCCCGACAACGGCCTGCTGTCGGTAGTCGCTGCGCGCGCGCGCAAGAGCGATTGCCGGTGTGTTCTTTGGCAGCCGCCGCAGCTCTCGGCCTCGTTCCACGGACGCGACCTGTTCGCGCCGGTGGCCGCCACGCTGGCCGCGCAAGGCGGTTTGCCCGAGGACTGGCTAGTGCCCAGCAGCGTACTCAAAGTCGAATTCGGCGGCGACGACCTGCCCGAGATCATTTACGTCGATCACTATGGCAACGCCCATACGGGCGTGCGCGCGCGCGGGCTGGCGCGCGCGGCCTCGCTCGTGGTCGGCGCGCATCGACTGCCTTATGGGCGCGTGTTTTCCGAAGTCGCCGAGGGTGAGGCGTTCTGGTACGAAAACAGCCAGGGTCTGGTGGAGATCGCGGTAAACTGCGGCAGCGCGGCGCAGTTGCTTGGCCTCAAAATCGGCGACGAAGTAGCCTGGCGTTGAGCGTTCCTGCGCGGTTCGCGCCATTACGCGGCGGCGCGCGATGGTCGGCGCGCCGATAGACGAGATTTCCCGCTTCTGACAACCGGCCCGCCGATCGGAATGATCGATCGGAGCGTTCCTCATAGTACAAGTATCGCCCGGAAATCGTTGACATTGGTCCGCGTCGGGCCGGTCACGACCAGATCGTTCAACGTCTCGAAAAAGCTGTAGCCATCGTTGTTCGCCAGGAGCCTCTTCGCCGAGACGCCCGCCGCTGCCGCGCGCACGAGCGCATCCGGCGCCAGCACCGCACCGGCGTTATCCTCGGAGCCGTCGATGCCATCGGTATCGCAGGCGAGCGCGTGGACATTCGCCATGCCGCCCAGTTCCAGCGCGAGCGACAGCAGGAACTCGGTGCAGCGGCCGCCGCGGCCATTGCCGCGCACGGTGACGGTGCATTCGCCGCCCGAAATCAGCGCCACAGGGGGTTTGAACGGCTCGCCCTGTCCCCGGATCTGGCGCACCAGCGCGGCGTAAACCTTGGCGACTTCGCTCGCCTCGCCGGTGACGCTGTCGCCCAGCACCGCGGGCGTAATTCCCTGAGCGCGGAAATAAGCGGCCGCAGCCTGCAGCGAGTTTTGAGCCGTGGCAATAATGCGGTTCTCCACGCGCCGGAACAGCCTGTCCCCGGGCTTGGGCGTCTCGGCAATCTCACCATGCGCGCCGCGCGCGAGATGCGCCAGCACCGGCGCCGGCGCCTTGACGCCATAGCGCGCGATGATGTCCTGTGCATCCTGGTAGGTGCTCGGATCGGGCGCACAGGGACCTGAGCCGATGTGGGTGGGGTCGTCACCGGTCACGTCGGAGATGATCAGCGCCAGCACCCGCGCCCGGCACGCTGCGGCGAGTTTGCCGCCCTGGATGCCGGACAGGTGTTTGCGCACCGTGTTCATGTCCTGGATCGGGGCACCGCAGCGCAGCAGTTCCTTCGTCGTGGCCCTCAGCTCGTCCATGCTTATGCCTTCGACTGGCAGGCTCAGGAGACTGGATCCGCCGCCCGACAGCAGCGCGAGCAGCAGATCGTTCGCTCCCAGTGCTTTCGCGCGGCGCAGAATTTCCTGTGCCGCTTTCTCGCCGCTCTCGTCCGGGACCGGATGGCCCGCCTCTACGACTTTAATCCTGTTGGTGAGCAAGCCATGCTGGTAGCGCGTAATAACGAGGCCGGTTAGCGGCGCGGCGGATGGCCAGTGCTGCTCGACCGCGAGCGCCATGGCGGCGGCGGCCTTGCCCGCGCCAACCACCAGTGTCTTGCCTGCCGGCGGTTGTGGCAAGTGCGGCGGCAGGATCTTGCGCGCATCGGCGGCGCCGATTGCAGCGTGAAAGCTTTCAATGAGCAGCGTGCGCGCATCCATGACCGGCGCAAGATAGCAGCTTTCCGCGGTGCTCGCCACGCCGCAGCGTCGGCGATGTCACCGGTTCATCATCGCCATCGCACCGTTGAACAGGACGCTATTCGGATCGGCCAGTGTTTCAAGCACCGTGAGGTGATTGCAGCCGGGCGTCGGCAGGTCGCCGGCAAAGGCATAGCGCCAGGTCCGGGCGATGAGCGCGTTCTGGCGCTTGAACTCGTCGCTTTCCTCCCCGCCGACCGCCGTATACAGCGGCGCGGTGGTGGCAGGCGGGATGTGCACCGGGCTCAGCCTGCGCGCCAGCGCCGCGTCCAGCTTCAGATCCTGATTCACGAACGGGGCATGCACCAGCGGCTCCAGGTCGTAGATGCCGCTGATCGCCAGGCCCCCTTTCACCAGGTTGTAGGGCAGTTGCGGCATGTAGGCGCTCCAGCGCGCCGCCAGCATCATCGCCGTCAGGTGGGCGCCGGCCGAATGCCCGGCCACGTACAGCCTGCCTGGATTGGCACCGTAGCGCGCGCCGTAGTGCCACAGCCAGGCGATGGCGAGCAGGTTCTGCTTGACGATATCCTCGATCCCGATTTCGGGGCAAAGTCCGTAATTGGGCAAGGCCAGGGTCACGCCGCGGCGGGTGAATGCGGGCGCGAGATAGGAAAAATCGCTTTTGTCGCGCGACCTCCAGTAGCCGCCGTGGATGAACACGAGCAGGGCCTCGCTCCGGCCCTCTGCCGGGAAGATATCGAGTCTTTCCGCCGCGCTCGCACCGTACGGTATATCCAGGCGGCAGGGCAAGTGAGCGCGCGCTTCCGCTGAACGCTTCGCGCCGCGCTCGAAAATCTGCGCATGATCGGGAATCATCGCGCGGGCGTTATATTGCCGGTCGTTGTAGGCGGTAAGGGCGTCTGTCATGGCTGGCTCCGGAACAGCTGCATCGACCAAAATCCGGCCCTCGATCGCCGAGTCCCGGGCTTAATCCCTCAACTATTCGAGCCCTTCGGTCGCAGTTCCCTGAGCTGGTCCCATAGCTCGACCGCCTGTCCCCTTGCCAGGTAGTTGCGCACATACAGGGCAACGCGCTCATCCTCGATGAAGCTCGCCGAAGACTTCGCGCCCAGAATCGCGGCCGGGAGCTGCGGCCGGGCGATGACGAAGCCCTGCACGTAG
>DAIDTN010000128.1 GCA_027457185.1 Burkholderiales bacterium
CCACCCACAACACGGCAAGCGGCAGCAGCGCCGGCACCACGTAAGCGTAGAAAACGCGCGCGTAGGCAGCTGCGGTGGATACGCCGCCCGCGGTCCAGCACACCAGAATCATGGTGAGCAGGGCTCTGCCGTCGGGATGCATCACGGGGAAGAACAAGGGCGCCGCCGAACCCGTGACCAGTCCGGCAGCGAAGCCATACAACACCATGCGCTCGAGCGCGCGCTGCGCGTCGGCGGGCGGGTGGCTCAGCTGGCGCAACGCATAGGCGCGGCGCGCCAGTGGCAGCAGAAACTGGAGTAGCCCCCACAGCACCACCAAGTAGCGCGGCGCGCGATCAGCCACGACGTAGGCGACCACGCCCGCGGTTATCGCAATTCCAAAAAGCGAGCGCGTCGCCTGTCGCTGAAGCAGCTCGAACTGGTGACGCCGCAGGCGAGCGAACCGGACCGTATCCTCATCGATGGGCACGGCGGCGACCTCACCGCCAATGGCGAGGCCCGATGCCGGCGCGTCAGCCAAGCCGCAGCCCCAGCTTCGCCGCGGCGTAAACCGCCTCGGTGCGGTTATGCGCACCGAGTGCGAGGAAAACCGCCGACAGGTGCGCCTTGACCGTGCCCTCGGACAAATGCAGTTCGCGCGCGATGGCTTTGTTCGGTTTGCCTTTGATAACGCAGCGCAGCACCTCCATCTGCCGCGGCGTGAGGCCCGAAAGCACACTGCCGGTCGCAGCGGATTGAGCCGAAGACGCCACTGGCGAGCTGACTGGGCGCGCTGCTTCGAGCACCGCGGGCGGCAGGTACACACCTTGCGCGAGCACCAGCTGCAGCGCCTGGACCAGCACCTCCGGAGTCGAGGACTTTGGTATAAAACCCATCGCACCATGCTCGACGGCAGCGCGCACCACGCGCGGGTTCTCTTCGCCGGAAAGCACGACCAGCGGCGTGCCGGGAACGGCGTCGCGCAATGCGTCGAGCGCGTCCAGGCCGTTGAGGCCGGGCATGTTCAAGTCGAGCAGCACCAGGTCGTAGCTGCGGGCAGCCGCGAGTTCGAGCGCTTCGGTGCAAGTGCTTGCCTCGTCCATTTCAAGACCTGCGTCGAGGCTGCGCAGCAGGAATCGCATGCCTCCCCTGAGCAAGGGGTGATCGTCCACGAGCAGCATGTTCATTGCCATCGCGCGAACTCTGGGGTAACGAGAAAGAGAGGAAAGCATATCCCAGCCGTCGGCTCACCGCATCGGGCATCTGTCCTATCCGCTTATGACTTTCGTCTAAGCCGAGCTAGGCCGATTGGCGGATTCCCCTGCGTCAACGAAGCGGGACGGGCATGCCGCGGCGGCGCACGGCGAATCTTTCTTCTGCATCGATGGATCGACTGCGGCACCCCGCCTGAATTTAGTTTTTGAGCATGCGATAGATCTCGGTGTGGTCCGCCGCACCGCTGAGTTTTGCCTCCGCATCGGCCCAGGACTTGAGCAGGACTTCACCCAACAGCGTTTGCGATCCCAGGCTCTTCGCCAGATCGGTGGCGATATTGATATCCTTCTTCATCAGCCCCAGGCTGAAGCCGGATTTGAACGACCCCGACACGATGAACTGCATCAACTTGTTCTCGGTGCTGTTGTTCTTGCCGGTCGAAGCGTTCAGCACGGCCACGATCTTCTCCGGCGCGATGCCGAAATCCGCGCCCACCTTCAGCGCCTCGCAGGCTGCTAGCAGGCCAGCCGCAGAGACATAGTTGTTGAGCGCCTTCATCGCATGCCCGGACCCCAGCATCCCGGTTTCGATGATAGCCTTGCCCATGGTCAGCAACAGCGGCTTCACCCGGGCGATGACCGCCACGTCGCCGCCGGCCATGATCGCGAGTGATCCGTCGACGGCGCGTTTCACTCCGCCCGAAACCGGCGCATCGATCAGATCCACGCCCGCTGCTTTGAGCCGCGGCCCGAGTTCGCGCGTCACCGACGGAATGGAAGAGCTCATATCGATGACGACCGCGCCCTTTTTCAAGTGCGCGACGAGCCCGTCTTTGTCGCCGAACAACACTTTCTTCACCACCGCGCTGTCGGGAAGCATCAGGATCACGACTTCGCAGTCGCGCCCGATATCGGCCAGGCGTTTCGCTGCGTGGGCTCCGCTTACCGCGCCGATCGCTTTCAGCGCGCCTTCAGCAGCGTCGTAGGCGTGCAGGGGATAGCCCTGCGCGGCGATCCGTGTCGCCATCTGCAAGCCCATCTTGCCGATGCCGATGAAACCGACTGCGTACTTGCCCTTGCCGGA
Organism: Burkholderiales bacterium; assembly: GCA_027457185.1. GTDB lineage: Bacteria > Pseudomonadota > Gammaproteobacteria > Burkholderiales > SG8-39 > 2-12-FULL-64-23. The sequence continues at coordinate 2,278 of DAIDTN010000128.1, forward strand.
GCTCATTTCTTGCTGTCGACCTCGGCGAAGACTTCTTTCGCGACGCGCATCGCATCGAGCGCGGCGGGCACGCCGCAATAAACCGCGGCCTGCAGGAACACTTCGCGGATCTCGGTCCGGGTGATGCCGTTGTTCAGCGCCCCGAGCACATGCAGCTTGATTTCGTGCGGGCGGTTCAGCGCGGTCAGCCAGGCGAGGTTGAGGAAGCTGCGGGTCTTCCGGTCCAGCTCCGGCCGCGTCCAGACCGCGCCCCAGCAATATTCGGTCACCAGGTCCTGCATCGGTTTGCTGAACTCGTCCGGCGCTTTCACCGATTTGTCGACGTATTCGGCCCCCAATACGGCCATTCTGACTGCCAGTCCTTCATCGTAGGTTTTCTTGTCCATGATTCTGCTCCTTTGGTCGTCGAGTTAAAGTCGGGGTTCGCATGTTCTTCGCGCGGCCTGAACGCCGGGTTATTGGTGTGCCGCGCCTGGACCAAGCAAGGCCGCGCGGAATCTATTCTTCAGCAGCGAGCCATCGCGCGGCGGCAGCACCAGCGGCAATTTTTCCGGGTCCACCTTGACCTGCGCGAACAAAGCGCCTTCCCCCGCGTAAACGCGCTTCTTCAGCCGCGCTAACTCCGCCTGCGTGCGCACCATGAGGGTTTGCGCGATGCCGGCAGCCTTGGCCATCCCGGCGAGGTTTACGCCGTGACCGGTATGGGTTTCCTGCTGGCCAGTCTCGCCATAGCGCTCGTTGTCGAGTACGACGATGGAGAGATTGCGCGGCCCTTGCACCGCAATGGTGGCTAGCGCGCCCAGACCCATGAGCATTTCGCCGTCGCCCGTGAGCACCAGCACGTTTTTCTTCGGCTGCGCCAGCGCCAGGCCGAGGCCGAGCATCGCCCCTCCGCCCATAGCGCCCCACAGCGGAAAGTTCAGCTCATGATCGCCCGCACTGGTGATGTCCCAGGCGGGCGCGCCCAGGCCGGCGACCACCAGCAGACCGCCGCGTGCGGCGAGCAACTCCTTCACCACTTCACGACGCCGCAGTCGCTTGCCTATTTGTTTGCTCATTGGGGCACGCTCTGGGAGAGTTTCCTGAAGTCCTTGGCACCGGACACGCGCTGGCCGATCAAGAGCGCGACGGGACGATAGGTGTTGAACGCGAGGCGCAGCGCGCCGGACACCATTTCCGCCACATCGCCAGGCGCATCGGCGCGCTTGACGATCACACCCATTGCTTCGAACACATCCTGCGTCGCATTGCCCATGGGAATCTGCGCCGGATTGAATTCGCCGTGGTCGCCGCGCATGGTGACCAGCATCAGCAGCGGGAACTGGCAGGCGATCGGCAGGGTGAGCATGTTGATGCAATTGCCCACGCCGCTGCTTTGCATCAGCAGCACGCCTTTCTCGCCGCCGAGCCAGGCGCCGGCGAGCAGCGCCACGCCCTCTTCCTCGGTGGTGAGCCTGACCACGCGCATGGCTTTGTCCTTTTCGCACAGCTTGATCAGGCGCGCGTGGCCGGCGTCGGGGACGATAGCCACCTGGCGCACGCCGGCGGATCTCAGGAGCGCATGGACCTCGTCGGGCCAGGCGGATTCGGCGACTTGTTTCATTGGGATTCCGTGAATGGGCGGGCGCGTACGAGCACGATAATACAATAATCCGGCAACGCCCGGCAGATGCGGATTCATGCGTCCCCATCCGCCAGTGCGGTAAAATCGCGCATGCCTACCGCCGCGCGACTTCACCATCATGAATAAGCCTGCCGGCGCGGCCGCTGCGCACCTCACCAATTTCATCCGCAACGTCATCGACGCCGACCTGGCGGCCGGCAAGTATGCCGCGCGCACCTGGGGCGGGCGCCCCGGCCTGGCCGCCACGCATGCGGGCGCGCCGTCCGATACGGCGAAAATCCGCACGCGCTTTCCGCCCGAGCCCAATGGCTACCTGCACTTCGGCCACGCCAAATCGATCTGCCTCAACTTCGGCCTCGCGCGCGATTACGGCGGCGTCTGCCACATGCGCTTCGACGACACCAATCCGGAAAAGGAAGAACAGGAATACGTCGATTCCATCCTCGACGCGGTGCGCTGGCTGGGCTTCGGCTGGAACGCGAACGGCACCGAGCACCTGTACCATGCGAGCGACTATTTCGATGCCATGTACCAGGCGGCGGAATACCTGGTCGCTTCGGGCCACGCCTACGTCGACGAACAAAGCGCCGAGGAACTGCGCGCGACGCGCGGCACCCTCACCGAGCACGGCCAGGACAGTCCCTGGCGCGCCCGTCCGGCGGCCGATTCGCTCGCGCGCCTGCGCGAAATGCGCGACGGCAGGCATGCCGACGGCAGCATGGTGCTGCGCGCAAGAATTGACATGAGCTCGCCCAACATCAACCTGCGCGATCCGGCGATCTACCGCATCAAGAAAGCGACGCATCACCGCACCGGCGATGCGTGGTGCATCTATCCGATGTACACCTACGCCCACCCGATCGAGGACGCGCTGGAGCAAATCACCCATTCGATCTGCACCCTGGAGTTCGAGGACCAGCGCCCGTTCTACGACTGGCTGCTGGCGCGTCTGGCCGAAGGCGGACTGCTGGCGCGACCGCTGCCGCAGCAAATCGAATTCGCTCGGCTCAATCTCACTTATGTCGTACTGTCCAAACGCAAGCTGATCCAACTGGTCAGCGAAGGACATGTCGATGGCTGGGACGACCCGCGCATGCCGACGCTGGTCGCGGCGCGCCGGCGCGGCTACACGCCCGAGGGTTTCCGCCTGTTCGCCGAGCGCATCGGCGTTTCCAAATCCGACTCCTGGATCGATTACGGCGTGCTCGAGGAATGCATGCGCGAGCACCTGAATCAGGTCGCACAGCGGCGCATCGCCGTGCTCGATCCGTTGAAGCTCGTCATCGACAACTACCCAGAGGGCGCGTCGGAGGAGTGCCTTGCGCCGAACCATCCGCAGCGGCCGGAGCTGGGCAAGCGCGCGCTGCCGTTTTCGCGCGAGTTGTGGATAGAGCGCGACGATTTCATGGAGGCACCGGCCAAGGGTTATTTCCGGCTCCATCCCGGTAACAAAGTGCGGCTGCGCTACGGTTTCGTGATCGAGTGCACCGGCTGCGACAAGGACGCTTCGGGGCAGGTCAGCGCAGTGCACTGCAATTACTACGCCGACAGCAAATCGGGCACGCCCGGCGCGGACAGCTACAAGGTGAAAGGCAATATCCACTGGGTCTCGGCCCGGCACGCCTACCAGTGCGAGGTACGACTCTACGACCGTTTGTTCCGCGAGCCGCATCCGGGCGCGGGCGGGCGCGATTTCCTGCTCGACCTTAATCCGGAAGCGAAAAGAGTCATCAGCGCGCAGCTCGAACCCGCGCTCAAAGACGCGCAGCCGGAGGAGCGCTTCCAGTTCGAGCGGCACGGCTATTTCGTCGCGGACATGAAAGACTCCACGGCGGGCGCGCCGGTGTTCAACCGCGCGGTGACCCTGAAGGATGCCTGGCAGAAGTAACCGTCTGACACGCGCCTGCGCGATTAATCAACTGCGCGAATGAAGGAGACAACAATGAAAGCCGTCGGCCTCTACCGCTATCTTCCCATCGACGATCCGGAGTCCTTCCTCGATCTGGAACTGGAGACGCCCAGCGCCAGCGGACGCGACCTGCTGGTGGAAGTGAAAGCCATCTCCGTGAATCCGGTCGACACCAAGCGGCGCGCGCCCAAGGAGCTGGTCGAAAAAATTCCCAGGGTGCTAGGCTGGGATGTCGCCGGCGTGGTCAAGGCCGTCGGGCCGGAGGTGTCGCTGTTCAAGCCCGGGGACGCGGTGTATTACGCCGGCAGCATCACGCGCGCGGGCGGCAACAGCGAATTCCACCTGGTCGACGAGCGCATCGTCAGCAGGAAACCCGCCAACCTCGGTTTCGCCGAAGCCGCGGCGCTGCCGCTTACCACCATCACCGCCTGGGAAGGCATGTTCGACCGCATGGGCATCTCCAAAGCCGGCGCGCACGCGGGCAAAACACTGCTCATCATCGCCGGCGCCGGGGGCGTCGGCTCGATCGCAATCCAGCTGGCGAAGAAACTCGCGGGCCTCGCCGTCGTCGCCACCGCCTCGCGGCCGGAATCGGTGGCCTGGGTGCGCGCCCTCGGCGCGGAGCAGGTGATCGATCACAACCAGGACCTGGCGCCGCAACTCGAAGCACTGGGCATGAAAGAAGTCGACTACATCTTCTGCCTCAACAACACCGATCGCTGGTTCCCCGCGTTCGCACCCATTATCAAGCCGTTGGGGAACATCTGCGCCATCGTCTCGGCGCTGAAGCCGGTCGATCTGACGCCGCTGATGGGCAAGAGCGTGAGCCTCGCCTGGGAATTCATGTTCACCCGCTCCACCTTCAAGACATCGGACATGATCGAGCAGCACTATCTGCTCGACGAAACGGCGGCGCTGATCGAAGCGGGCACGTTGAAGACGACGCTCACCACTCATCTCGGCAAGATCAACGCCGTCAACCTGAAGCGCGCGCACAAGCTGCTCGAGGGAGGACATACGCTGGGCAAGATCGTGCTCGAGGGGTTCTGAGCGCAATTGAAACTTTTGCAGCGGATTCCTAAGCCGTAGCCGGTCCCGGGTCGCGCCGCTCAGGCGTGCCGGCCGACGAGCGCGCTGGCTCGGCCAGCTTCCAGGTATCGCGCAGCACGCCGAGCAGAGCGCGGATCGCCGGGTCGTTCTCGCGCGCGTGCAGGTAAATGAACCAAAGCGTGGTCTCGAGCCGCACGTCGCTCCATAGGCACACTTCGCCCGCGGCCTCTTTCTCCAGCGCCAGTTCTTCGCGGATCAGGGACAGGCCGACCCCGGATACGACCAGGTTCGCGATCACGGATTCCTGGTCGGCCTCGACCACCTTGGTGGGCACGATGCCGTGCTTGTCGAACAGCGCGCGCAGCAGTTGATGGTGAGTGCTGACCGACGGGGTGATGACCCATGGTTGCAGCGCAATCTGACTCCAGCCGGCGTCGACCAAGCGGCTCTTCCACGCCGCCGGGGCGGCGACGCGATAGGTGCTCTTGCGCAACCGCAGCCTGCCCACGCCCGGGTGCTCGAGATCGCCGTAATAAAAGCTTGCGTCGAGCTCGCCGCTGAGCACTTTTGCAAAACCCACACCGGTGATCTCATGGTGCAGTTCCACCTGCAGCAAGGGATGGCGCTCGACCGTAGCGTTCAGAAATTCGCCGATGCGGATGAACACCGGATCCGACATCGTACCCACGCGCACCTTGCCGGCCACCTCGCCTTTTAGCGCTTTCGCCTCGTTGCGCATCGCTTGGGCCGCGGCCAGGACCTTCTCCGCGTCCGCCAGCAGTCTCGTACCGGCCGAAGTCAGGACCATGCCGCTGGAAGTGCGTTCGAACAAGACCAGGTCAAGTTCGTCCTCCAGCGCCTTGATCTGCGCGCTGACGGCCGGCTGGCTGACGTGCAGCGCCTCCGCGGCACGGGTCAGGTGACCGGCCTCGGCGACGGCGACAAAGCTGCGTAACTGGTAAAGCTCCATATTCGCGCGGTCTTCTTTGTGCGTTGCATCATATACTTAGGCACAGTATAACCTAAAGCGATCCGGGCTATCCGATCATGCGATTGGAAAAGCCGCCCGCGGGCCCTTACTATAGCCACCATAAAGCACGATATTTGTGCTGGATCAACCAGTTCTTAAAGGAAATTGCCATGAGACTTTATGCCCCGCTTTACGAAGGTGACAGCATCCTCCGCCCCGACGCCGCACTTGGCGAGTCCGCCGTCGCGAATTCAGAATCGCCGGCTCCGACAGCAACTATTGTGCAAAGCAATATGCCGCTGGCACCCGCGCACGACGTCGCGCATATGGCGAAAGCGCTGTTCGCCAAGGTCGCCGCATGGCTGGAACGCAACGAGAACATCGAACGCGACAACTTTTTCGCTGCATCCGAGAACCTGGCCGATCTGGAGCAACGCCAGCGCCATTTCGAACGCACCGGCGTCGCGCACTACTGATGCAACCGCGCCTGAGCGTCCCGCTCAGGCACTTGGTTCCGCCGGTTTGCCGCATGCGGTATCCGCCGCTATAGAATTTGCGGAAGCGTGTTTCCGATAGCTTCGGAGAGCACCGCGTCGGCGATATCGTCGAACGGCGTCGGCTCGGCGTTGACGATCACCACGCGCGCGCCGGCGGCCTTCGCCTCGGATACCGCCCCCGCGATCGGATAGACCTGCAGGCTGGTGCCGACGGCAATGAAGCAGTCGGCCTCGGCCGCACAGCGCAACGCCCGGTCTATCACTTCGGGCACCAGATTCTGGCCGAATGAAATGGTATCGCTCTTCAGAATGCCGCCGCAGAGCGTGCACGGCGGATCGTCCTCGCCGGTCAAAAGGCGTATCAGCGTCTCCTGCATCGGCCCTTTCCAGCCGCAGCGCATGCATATCACCTTGAGCACGGTGCCGTGCACCTCGATCACGCGTTCGGGCGAATTTCCCGCCTTCTGGTGCAGGCCGTCGATATTCTGCGTGATCAGCGCATGCAGCTTGCCGCGCCGCTCGAGCGCGACGATGGCCTCGTGGCCGGCGTTCGGGCGTGCCTCCCATGCTGGATGCACCAGACGTGCCTGCCACGCCTTTTTGCGTATCGCCGCATCGGCCATGTAATAGCGGATGTCGGAGAGTTTCTCCGCCTCCGGATCCCGCGTCCATACGCCCTGCGGCCCGCGAAAATCCGGAATCCCCGACTCGGTGGAGATGCCCGCGCCGGTGAGTACTACCACGCGTTGCGCCTGCGCCACCCAGGCGCGCACTTTGTCGATCAATGCCTCGGCTTGAACCATGCGCCGCTCCCAGCTTCGTTGCCGGCCGGTACCGACAGCGTCGCCTCCATTGCGTTGTTTCGCCCTCAGGCGGATTCTAGCATCGGCGGCAACAGCGCAGCCCCCGGCGACGCCTACCGCCGCGCACCACGCCGGGACCACCGTTTCCCGCTCCGGTGAAAATGCGACGCTGTGCCGCAAAAGCGGGCGACACCTGCGCCGCAGGTTGCATTGCGTTGCAACATAAATGGGCATATAGTCGCCATCCTCGCCTAGCGTGATAGAGGATCCGATGGTTTCGAGCGCCCCGGGGGCCAGCGGTTCGGCCGGCAAATCCTCGCTGGCCGTTCTTACCCTCGCCGCGCTCGGCGTCGTCTATGGCGACATCGGCACCAGCCCGCTGTACGCGTTCAAGCAGGCGTTCAGCGGGGCTCACGGCCTGCCGCTCACCGAGGCGAACGTGCTGGCGGTGCTGTCGATGATGTTCTGGTCGATCACGCTGATCGTATCGCTGAAATACGTAACCATCGTTCTGCGCTACGACAACGGCGGTGAAGGCGGCATCCTGGCGCTGCTCGCACTCGCCTCGCGCCTGACGCGCGCCCGTCCGCGACTCGCCTGGACGGTCGCGATGCTCGGCATTTTCGGCGCGTCGCTATTCTATGGCGACGCGGTCATCACGCCCGCAATCTCGGTGCTTTCCGCGGTCGAAGGAATATCCGTGGCCACGCCCGCGTTCGAGCACTGGATCGTGCCGATCACGATTGCGATCCTGGTCGGTCTGTTCGCCATGCAGAGCCATGGCACGGGCGCCCTGGGTAAACTGTTCGGCCCGATCACGGTGCTGTGGTTCCTCACGCTTGCCGCGCTCGGCGCGGTGTCGATCGCGCAAACGCCGACCGTGCTCGCCGCGCTCGACCCCAGGCATGCGCTCGGCTTCGCCAGGCACTCGCCCGGGCTCACCTTTCTCGTGCTCGGCGCGGTGTTTCTCGCCCTTACCGGCGCCGAGGCGCTGTACGCCGACATGGGCCATTTCGGAAAGACACCCGTCCGGCTGGCGTGGTTTGGGTTGGTATTTCCGTCGCTGATAGTCAACTACTTCGGCCAGGGCGCGCTCGCGCTGCGCAATCCCGCGGCCATGAAAAACCCGTTTTATCTGCTCGCGCCGCAGGAGCTGCTGATACCGCTGGTATTGCTCGCCACGATTGCGACCATCATCGCCTCGCAGGCGACCATCTCCGGCGCATTTTCGGTTACGCATCAGGCGACCCGCCTCGACTATCTCCCGCGCCTGCGCACCCGGCACACCTCCGAAACCGAGCGCGGCCAGATCTACATCGCGCAGGTGAACTGGACCATGCTGCTGCTGGTCGTTCTGCTGGTGCTGGCATTCAAGAATTCCAGCGCCATTGCGTCGGCCTATGGCATCGCGGTGTCGGGAACCATGGTGCTGACCACCGCACTCGTCGCTATCGTTTCCATTTCCCGGAAACGGCGGCCGAACCCGCTGCTTCTGTTGCTGCTCGCGCTGATCGGCTCGCTGGAACTCGTTTTTTTTGCCGCGAACACCACTAAGATCGCGGACGGCGGCTGGTTCCCGCTGGCGTGCGGCCTGGTCCTGTTCATACTGCTGACGACCTGGAAGCGCGCGGAGACCATCCTGTCTGCGCACGAGAAAAGCAAGCGCGTGCCGCTGGACGCGTTCCCGGCGCTGTGCAGCGCCAGCATTCCGCGCGTGCCGGGCACCGCCGTGTACCTGTCGCCGGACCCCGGTTCGGTGCCCGCGGTGTTGCTGCACAACCTCAAACACAACAAGGTTCTGCACCAGCGCATCGTGTTCCTGACGATAATCAACGAGGACGTGCCGCATGTCGCCGACACCGAGCGCACCGAGGTGCGCGTGATCGAGCGCGGCCAGGTCTACCAGGCGACACTGCGCTACGGTTTCATGGAGCAACCCGATGTACCCAAGGGCCTGAAGCTGCTGGAGCGCCACGGCATCAAACTCGAAGCGCTGGAGACCACCTTCTTCCTCGGCAAGGCCACGCTCGCGCGCGCTGCCAGACCCGGGCTGTTCACCTGGCGCCGGGAGTTGTTCCGCTGGATGCAGCGCAACAGCCCTGCCACCGCGGAGTATTTCGGACTGCCCGCCGATCGCGTGATCGAACTCGGCACTCAAATCAGCCTGTAGGGAAATCCCTCGGACGACAGAGGCTACGCCGGTCCGCCGCCCCGGGCCGAATCCGCAATCCGCAATCCACGCCTTCGCCAACCTGCCTTCGCCAACCTTGACTTCGGCCCGCGGCGCATCTATAAATAAACTGCAGTACAGAAGGAGGCGAATCGACTGATACATGACTTTTAATTTCATCTATCAACGGGGCGCAGCCCCGTACGCGCCGTAACTACGGCAACGGCACTTCCAAAATGGGTGCCACAAGCCCCGCGTCAAGCGGGGCTTCCATTTGCGGTTTCCAGCGTCAATCCGGGCTTTATCTGAAGCGGGCTCTCAGTCCCGCTGTACCGCGTGCTCGCGCGTCTCGTGGAAGGCGAGTTTGGGCCAGCGCTCCTGCGTGAGCTGAAGATTGACGCGGTTGGGCGCGAGATAGGCAAGATTGCCGGCAGCATCGCGCGCAATGTTGTGCGCCAGCGTCTTCTCAAATTCGGCCAGCATGCGCTTGTCCTCGCCCGTGACCCAACGCGCACAGGTGATGGGGGTGCCCTCGAACACTGCGTCTACGCCGTATTCGTCCGCGAGGCGGCTCGCGACCACCTCGAACTGCAGCACGCCCACCGCACCCAGGATCAGGTCTCCGCCCAGCGCGGGTTTGTACACCTGCACCGCGCCTTCTTCGCCGAGCTGCTGCAGGCCCTTGTACAGCTGCTTTACCTTGATCGGATTGCGGATGCGCACCGAGCGGAAAAAATCCGGGGCGAAATAGGGTATGCCGGTGAACTGCAGTGCTTCGCCTTCGGAAAAGCTGTCGCCGATCTGCATCTGACCGTGGTTGGGCAGGCCGATGATGTCGCCGGCGTAAGCCTCTTCGACCTGTTCGCGGCTCGACGCCATGAAGGTGACCACATTGTTCACCTTGATTTCGCGCGCTAGGCGCAGGTGCCGGATCTTCATGCCGCGTTCGAAGCGCCCGGAGCACACGCGCAGAAACGCGATGCGGTCGCGGTGGGCCGGGTCCATATTGGCCTGGATCTTGAACACGAAGCCGGAAAACGTGCCTTCGTCGGGCGCGACGGTGCGCAGGGTCGCGTCGCGCGGGCGCGGCGACGGCGCCCAGTCGATCAGCGCGTTCAGGATTTCGCGCACGCCGAAGTTGTTGACGGCTGAACCAAAGAACACCGGCGTCTGCGTGCCATCGAGGAAGGCGCCGAGGTCGAATGGGTGCAGTGCGCTGCGCACCAGCGCCACTTCGCTCTTCAACTGCTCGATCTCGCGCGGAAACATCTGGGCCAGCCGTGGATTGTCGATCCCCGCGATCGCCTCGAATTCCTGGTCGGCGCGGTCCTCGCCTGCGGTAAACAGCAGCACCTCGTCGCGCAGCAGATGATACACGCCGCGGAAGGACTTGCCCATGCCGATGGGCCAGCTCACCGGCGCACACTGGATCTTGAGCACAGCTTCCACTTCTTCGAGCAAGGCCACCGGATCGCGGGTTTCGCGGTCCATTTTGTTCATGAAGGTGAGGATGGGCGTATTGCGCATGCGGCACACGTTGAGCAGCTTGATCGTCTGCTCTTCCACGCCCTTGGCCGCGTCGATCACCATCAGGGCGGAATCGACCGCGGTAAGCACCCGGTAGGTGTCTTCCGAGAAGTCCTGGTGTCCCGGGGTATCGAGCAGATTGACCACGCAGCCGCGATAGTCGAACTGCATCACCGAGCTTGCGACCGAAATGCCGCGCTGCTTTTCGATCTCCATCCAGTCCGAGGTCGCATGGCGGCGGCTTTTGCGCGCCTTCACCGTGCCGGCGAGCTGGATCGCGCCGGAAAACAGCAGCAGCTTCTCGGTCAGTGTGGTCTTGCCCGCATCGGGGTGGGCGATGATGCCGAAGGTCCGGCGGCGCGGCATTTCGCGCGCGACCCGCTCCGCCGGCGCGCGCGCGGCGTCTGCCGCGGCGGTCTGGGGCGTTACGAGGTCGACAACGGCGGCCATGGACACAGGGTGGCGAAAAGGCCGGCAGTCTACCGGCTCCAGGCGCAGAAGTCCATCGCCGCCCCGGCACTCGGTGTCATCGCGCCAGCCTGCGCGGCTGCCGCGCAGCGCGCGATATACTACCCCCCCTGGGAGACCGCGCTTCCGCTGGCATGCGCCGCACGCTTCGCCGGATGCGCCAGACCGGGGCCAAATTCCGCTATGCTCAGCCGCATGCCACGCCTGCTTCGCACCACGCTGCTGTCGATACGCGACCTGATCGCGGTAACCGGGCCGTTCGTGCTGATTGCCCTGCTCCTGCTTGCGGGCGCGTATTATCTGCTTGATCCCACGCCGCCCAAGCGCGTGGTGCTCGCCACCGGACCGGAACAAAGCGACTACGCCGAGTTCGGCAAGCGTTACGCAACCGAACTCAAGCGCTACGGCATCGAAGTCGTGCTCAGGCCCACGCTGGGCTCGTCGGAGAACCGGCGCCTGCTGCGAGACGCCGCGCAGACCGTGGACCTGGGTTTTGTGCGCGGCGGTTCCAGCGATGCCGCGCGCGCCGCCGACGAGGATAAAAGCGGCGTGCCGCTGGTGTCGCTGGGCAGTCTTTATCTCGAACCGATATGGCTGTTCTACCGCAGCGACGCCGCCAAGCGCCTGAACCGCGAAGCGACCTTGACGCAATTGACCGAGCTGCGCGGCTGGCGCGTGAACGTGGGCGCGCGCGGCAGCGGCGTCACCGGCCTCGTAGCCAAGTTGCTGCAGGTCAATGGCATGGCGCGCGACAGCCTCAAGGAAAGCCGCCTGGAGCAGACGCCCGCAGTGGTGGCGCTGCTTGCGGGCAAACTCGACGCCGTGGTGCTTGCCTCAGTACCGGAATCGCTGATGGTGCAAATGCTGCTGCAGACGCCGGGGATAAAGCTGTTCGAGTTCCCGCAAGCCGAGGCCTACGCGCGCCGCCTGCCGTTCCTCTCCGCGGTGGTGCTGCCGCGCTGCGTGGTGGACCTGGCGCGCGACCTGCCCGCGCACGATGTGCCGCTCATCGCCACCACGACCACCCTGGTGGCGCGCGCGGCCACGCATCCGGCGCTGCTGCAACTGTTCGTGCAGGCGGCGCACGACATCCACGGGGGCACCGGCTGGCTCGCGCACGCGGGGCAATTTCCGTCGCCGCAAAACACGGAACTGCCGCTGGCGAAGGAAGCCGAGCGTTATTACCGCAACGGCCCGCCGCTGTTGCAGCGCTACCTGCCTTTCTGGCTCGCCAACCTGATCGACCGCATGTGGGTGGCGCTGGTGTCCATCATCGCCGTGCTGATCCCGCTTGGGCGCGTGGTACCGCCGCTGTACCAATTCCGCATCCGCTCGCGCGTTTTCCGCTGGTACCGGCAGCTGCACGACATCGAGGACGGGCTGCGCACTAAATCAGTCCCGCGCGCAGAACTGCTCGACGATCTGAATAAACTCGACGCCAGGGCACAGCACATCACCGTGCCGTTGTCCTACGCCGACCAGCTGTACGCCCTGCGCAGCCACATTCAGATGATCCGCGAACGGCTGTCCGCGGCGAAGGAAGTCCAGCCTTGAACGCGCAGGACGGACCGGAGCGCCTCGCACATCACGGCAACGGCGGCAAGCGCGGAGCGATCAGCCGGGCAACGGTGCCGCTGCGCACACCCTTGTTCCGCGGCGAGCGGCGCCTGCGCATCGCCCTGGTCTGCATGCCGAACGCGGGCAAGAGCACGCTGTTCAACGCCGTGTCGAGCACGGCGCCGCGCAGCGGCCGGCTCGCGGGCACGCAGCGCGCCTACGAAGAATGCACGGTACAGATCGGCCTGGACGAGGCAAGCGTGGTCGAACTGCCGAGCATCGCCTCCCTGCATCACCTGGGCGAGGACGATCTGCCGGCGTTGAAATATCTTCTGTGGGGCGACGAGCGTCCGGCGGTATCGCTGCACGAACCGGGCGGCCCTCCGGCGCCGTTCGCGCCGCCCGACCTGATCGTGCAGGTGGTCGATGCCACGCGCCTGGAGAGCCATCTGGAGCTGACGCTGGAACTCGCCCAACTGGGCCGGCCCATGGTCATCGCGCTAAACATGATGGACGAAGCCTGGAACAAGGGCCTGCACATCAACGTCAAGGCGCTGGAGAAACTTTTGGGCATAGCGGTGGTGCCCACCGTGGCACTGATGGGACAAGGCATCTCGGACCTGTTCACCACTGCGGTGGCCACCGTGCGCGCTGGCGCCTGCCCGCTGCCGCAGCCTGCGAGCAAGCACATCTGCGACAGTCTGCAGCGCTTGAGCCAGGCGCTGAACCGGCCGGAGATGCACGCGGCATTCCGCGTGCCGCATGCGCTGCTGCTGATGCAGGTCGCCGCGGGCGATCCTTTTTTTCACGACGAACTGGCGCAGCACTTCCCGCAGATGCTGCCGCAACTGCAGCAATTGCGCAGCGAGGCCGCAGGCAAATTGCCGCGGCCGCTGGACGAGGAATTGCATGCCGACCGGCATCACCGCGCCGCCACCCTGTTCGAGGCCTGCACGCGCATGGGCGCGCCGCACGAGGGCCGCGGCTGGCGTTACTGGCTGGACGAACTGTTCCTGCATCCGCAGTGGGGCCTGATCGGCAGCCTGGCGGTGTTTGCCGCCGTGCTGTTCATGGTGTTCGAGGTCAGCGCCTGGCTCGATTCCGAGACCTCGGCGCGCCTGGTCGCTGCGCTGGCGCTCTGGCAGCCAAGCTCGACTGCCGGCGTCATCGGCCGCGCCGTGGCCGACGGTCTCGCCGGACTGGTCGGCATCGTCGTGCCCTATATGCTGCCGCTGGTGCTGCTGCTGGTGGCGCTCGAAGAAGCAGGCGTGATGCAGCGCATCGCCTTTGTCGTCGACCGCGGCTTCCACCAGATCGGACTGCACGGCGGCGTTGCCGTGCCCTTCCTCACCGGCCTGGGCTGCAATGTCCCGGCGATTTCCGCCGCGGCGAAGGTCAGCAAGGGTCGCGAACGGGTGATCGCTTCGGTGCTGATCACTTTCGTTCCCTGTTCGGCGCGCTCCGCGATCATCCTTGCCCTGGCGGGCAAGTACCTGGGCGGCACCGGGGTGTTCGCCATATTCGCGCTGACCATCATCGTGGTCGCGCTGATGGGGCGCCTGCTCGCGCGCAACCGGCGCGAATTCGGTCCGGGGCAGGTGCAGGAAATACCGCCCTATGCGCTGCCGCACTGGCGCTCGATGCTGTCCGAAACATGGGCACGGACCGAGGACATTCTCACCATCGTCACTCCGCTCCTCGTCGGCGGCAGCGTGCTGCTCGCCTTGCTGCACCACGTCGGCGCCGATACCGCGATCAATACCCTGTTTACGCCGGTGACCGCCTGGTGGCTGGGCCTGCCGGTGGTGCTGGGCGTGCCCATCCTGTTCGGCATTCTGCGCAAGGAGCTGTCGCTGCTGATGATCTATCAGGCGCTCGGGACGTTCGAGGTCGGCAGCCGCCTCGACTGGGTGCAGATCACCACCTTCCTGCTGTTCCTGACGTTCTACATTCCCTGCATTTCCACCTTCGCCGTGATGCTCAAGACCATAGGCCGCAAAGAGGCGTTGGTCTCCGTATCGCTGTCGGTGGGAGTGGCACTGCTGGTGAGCGGCGCGGTGCGCCTGTTGCTGGAGGGCGTGCGCCTGTTTCCCGTTTGATCCAACACCGGCTAATGCAGGATGACGTTTGCCAAGCAACGACCGCGACTGGAATTCATGCCGAAAATATTCTGCCGCCGCGAGCATGAGCACCTGTTCACCGGCAGCGACTGCTACGGCGCCGACGTAAGCCTTCCACACCAGCCTTACGGCCATTTTGCCCGCGCCGATCGGCGGTTGCGTTTATACTCCCCACAAGAGCGCACAAGCGCTCTCATTTGCGTGCCATTTGCAAGCTGTCATGACGCCCCCCGATCCGAAGCCGACTTTTTCCCTCGTGGGGCAGATGCTGCGCACGCCGGAGGAAATCACGCGGGTGCTCAACTCGCTGGTGATGCGAAGCGAGCCCCTGGTCTGCGACCTCGACGGGGGCAAGCTGCAGTTCCGTTCGCGGCTGCGCTTTGTGGATCCGGCGCAGGCATACCTCATTATCGAGCTCAGTCCGGACGCAGCGGCCAACCGGGCCCTGCTGGCCCGGCCGCGCGCGACTTTCCACGCTGAACCCGGCGGCTGGCGCGTCGAATTTGCCGCGGCTGACCCCACGCCCACCGGTTCGCACGAAGGCGCCCCGGGTATCCGTTTGCGTTTCCCCGAGATCATCGCCGGTCACCGGCGGCGGGAAAACGAACGCGCCGAGGCGCCGCCGCAACAGGAGTTGCGCTGCGTCGTCGATGAGGGGGGCGTGATGTCCTTCGACGGCACCATGGCCAATGTCAGCCGGGGCGGGATCGGTTTTCTCCAGTACGATCCGACGATCAGCCTGGAGCCGGGCACGGTGCTCAGGGGCTGCCGCATCGACAGCCCTGACGGCAGTTCGATCGCCGTCGACATGGAGGTGCGCTATTCGCAGCTGACAACCCTGCAGGACGGCAGGCAGGTGCGAAGCTCCGGCTGCCGCTTCGTCCACCTTTCGGCCGAAGAAACAGCTAGGATTGAAGCCTTGTTCGGCCTGAAGTCGTGAGCTGCGCTCGCGCCGTGTTACACCCTCGGGGTTCTTCGCCTGCCCGCCGCTGCGCTAACATAGACATTTACGACGAACCATCGAAGCTGAGCACCAGACAACTGGAGACCGAAACATGAGTTCACAAAGCAAAGTTGCCATCGTCACCGGCGCCGGCACCGGCATCGGCAAGAGCGCCGCACTGGCGCTTCTCGGGGACGGGTATCGCGTCGGGCTGGTCGGGCGGCGCAGGGAACTGCTGGACAAAACGGTACAGGACGCGGGGCTCGCGGCTGCGAATACGCTGGTTCTGCCGGCGGACATAGGCAAGCCGGAATCCGTGAAGGCCCTGTTCGCGAAAGTGCACGACGCCTGGGGGCGGCTCGACCTGCTGTTCAACAACGCCGGCGCGGGCGCTCCGGCGATACCGATGGAAGACCTGAGCTTCGAGCAATGGAAGGCGGTGGTGGACGTCAACCTCAGCGGCATGTTCCTGTGCTCGCAGGAAGCGATCAGGATCATGAAAAGCCAGGATCCCCGCGGCGGACGCATTATCAACAACGGCTCGATTTCGGCCCACGCGCCGCGGCCCAACTCTGCGCCCTACACCGCCACCAAGCATGCGGTCACCGGCCTCACCAAGTGCATTTCGCTCGATTGCAGGAAATACGACATCGCCTGCGGCCAGATAGACATCGGCAACGCCGCGACCGAGATGACCGAACGCATGAAGAACGGCGTGGCGCAGGCAAACGGCTCCGTTGCGATCGAGCCGCGCATGGACGTGGCGCACGTCGGCAGCGCCATACTGTATATGGCCAAACTGCCGCTGGATGCGAACGTGCAGTTCATGACCATCATGGCGACGAAAATGCCGTTCGTCGGCCGCGGATGATTACGGGACGGAAATCGAGCATGCGCGCACTGTGGATGATCGCGGCGGCATTGCCAGCGGCCGCGTTTTCACAGCCGGGTGCGGCCGCCGACCTGTCGCCGGGCCTGTGGGAAATCACGCTGGAGACCCGGGTAGCTGCCCAGCCCGGCTTCGCGCCCGCGCCGATTCGCCTGCGGCAATGCCTCACCGCGGCCGACGCCAGGGATCCGAGCGCGCTGCTGGGCGGCGTGGCCAATCCGGGTGCCCGCGGCTGCAGCTATTCCGACAAGTCGTATTCCGGCAATACTTTCCGCTTTTCGATGCAGTGCGACGGCAGTTTCGGCATCAAATCGCGCGGCGAAGTCACGTTTTCTGCTGAAACAATGAACGGCACGATCTCCGCGACCGCCGATGTAGGCGGCAAAAAGACCGAGCTGAACAACAAGATTTCCGCACACCGCCTCGGCGGCTGCTAACGCGCCGTATGCGGCGCTCAGCAGCCGGGTGATATGGGCGCGGCACGGCGCCCGGTCCAGATAGCGGCCACAGACGTGGACTGACGCGGATTATTCTCGTATATTCGTACCCTGCACCGTGCGCGCCGGATCGCTCGAGCGCCACAGCAGCATCAGGAAGTACAGCGGCATTTGACCTATCCGCCGCCGCATAACGAACTGTCACTATAAGGCAGCATGTCTCAGCAGACCGAAAGCCTCGCGATCCTGTTCGCCGATATCAGCGGCAGCACCATGCTGTACGAAACGCTGGGGAACCGCCTGGCGCGCGAGCTGGTGGTGCGTTGCCTCGGCATCATGACTGCCCAACTGGCCGCGCATCAGGGCACTCTGATCAAGACCATAGGCGATGAACTCATGTGTTCGTTTCCGAATGCGGAAGCCGCGCTGCAAGCCGCCTGCGACATGCAGGACGCGGTGGAAAGCGGAAAACCGGGAGACGCAATGCCGATGTACATCCGCATCGGCTTCAATTACGGCGAGGTGCTGCACGAGGACAGCGATGTGCACGGCGACGTGGTCAACGTGGCCGCGCGCATTACCGAAGTGGCGCGCGCGCGCCAAATCCTGGCAACCCACGCCGCGATCGAAGCGCTGCCGCCGGAGTTGCGCCACCGCGCACGCTATATCCGGCGCACCCGCGTCAAGGGAAGACAGGCGGCGCTCGATCTTTTCCAGATCGGCTGGCTGCCCGAGGGCGGCGACCGCGTCCGCCCTGGCAACCCTGCCGACCGCAAACCCGAGGGTCTGGAGGAGCAACTGGTCCTGCGTCATCGCGATCAGCACATCGCGGTCAACGATCTGAATACGACCGCCACCCTGGGACGCGGCGCTGGCTGTTCGATCGTGATTCAGGACGATCTCGCTTCAGCCTTGCACGCAATCGTGGAACATCAGCTGGGCAAGTTCTATGTCTCCGACCGCAGCCTGAGCGGAACCTACGTCCGTTTCGACGGCGGCGACACGCTGCATATCGTAGGTGAAAACACGATGCTGCGCGGCTCCGGCGCCATCCTATTGGGGCGGCCATTCTCCGACGATCCCGCTGGGATCATCGAGTTTTCGGCGCACCTGGCTCCGGCCTCGGCCTGAAACCATTTTGCGCGGACGAAAAACCGTCCGCGCGGATCGTCGATCTGGTACAAATCCCCACGCCCTCCTCGTTGTTAACCGCAACTGCGTTTTCCGTACGGATGCGCTTCTCATCCGTACAGAAAACGCGGTTGGCGCGCGCAGCGCGCAAAGTTCGCTCGTTACATGCGCCGGTATTCAAGACATTGTATTTAATACCGGCTACTTCAGGGCCTTGTAGCGTATCCGCTTCGGCTTGGCCGCTTCCTCGCCCAAACGCGCCACCTTATCCGCCTCGTATTCGTGGTAATTCCCATCGAAGAAGCTCACCCTTGAGTCGCCTTCGAAGGCGATGGTGTGGGTGGCGATTCGGTCGAGGAACCAGCGCTCGTTGGAGATGACCAGCACGCTGCCGGCGAATTCGAGCAGCGCGTCTTCCAGCGCCCGCAGGGTTTCCACGTCGAGGTCGTTGGAGGGCTCGTCCAGCAGCAGCACGTTGCCGCCGGCGATCAGCGTCTTCGCGAGGTGCAGCCGCCCGCGCTCGCCACCGGAGAGGTTGCCGACTTTCTTGCCCTGATCGGTGCCCTTGAAATTGAAGCGGCCGAGATAGGCGCGTGAAGGCATTTCGAACTTGCCGACATTGAGCATGTCGGCACCGGCCGCGACGTAATCGAACACAGTCTTGTCGCCGTCCAGCGCATCGCGCGACTGATCCACGTAGGCCATCTTTACCGTCGGGCCGATCACCACGTCGCCCTTGCCCGGCGGCTCCTTGCCGGTGATCATGCGGAACAGCGTCGACTTGCCCGCGCCGTTCGGGCCGATGATGCCGACGATCGCGCCGGCCGGAACCTGGAAAGACAGGTCGTCGATCAGCAGGCGCTCGCCGTAGCCTTTGCTCACGCCCTTGAACTCGATCACGGCATCGCCCAGGCGCCCGGCCACCGGGATAAAAATCTCCTGCGTCTCGTTGCGCTTCTGGTAATCGTAGGAGGAGAGTTCGTCGAAGCGCGCCAGGCGCGCCTTGCTTTTCGCCTGCCGCGCCTTGGGGTTCTGGCGCACCCACTCGAGCTCCCGCTTGATCGTCTTCT
Organism: Burkholderiales bacterium; assembly: GCA_027457185.1. GTDB lineage: Bacteria > Pseudomonadota > Gammaproteobacteria > Burkholderiales > SG8-39 > 2-12-FULL-64-23. The sequence continues at coordinate 21,443 of DAIDTN010000128.1, forward strand.
GGCGCGCCGACTCGGTCGCCTCCTCCTGTTCCAGGCGCGCTTCCTTCTGCGCCAGCCAGGAACTGTAATTGCCATCCCAGGGAATGCCGTAGCCGCGGTCGAGTTCCAGGATCCACTGCGCCGCGTTGTCCAGGAAATAGCGATCGTGGGTCACTGCCACCACGGTGCCGGGAAATTTCTGCAGGAACTGCTCCAGCCACTCGACGCTCTCGGCATCGAGGTGGTTGGTGGGCTCATCGAGCAACAGCAGGTCGGGCTTGGACAGCAACAGGCGGCACAGCGACACGCGGCGCTTCTCGCCACCGGAGAGCGGGCCGATTTTCGCCTCCCACGGCGGCAGGCGCAGCGCATCGGCCGCAATTTCGAGCTGATGTTCGACGTTGTCGCCGGCGGAGGCGGCGATCACCGCCTCGAGTTCCGCCTGCTCGGCGGCGAGCTTGTCGAAGTCGGCGTCGGGTTCGGCGTAGGCGGCGTAGACTTCGTCGAGCCGCTTCTTCGCCCCGAACACTTCGCCCAGGCCTTGCTCCACCGCCTCGCGCACGCTCTGCTCGGCGTCGAGCTGCGGTTCCTGCGGCAGATAGCCGATGCGCATATTGGGCTTGGCCACCACCTCGCCGTCGTAATCCCTGTCTTCGCCCGCCATGATGCGCAGCAAGGTGGACTTGCCCGAACCGTTCAGGCCGAGCACCCCGATCTTGGCGCCGGCGAAAAAGTTGAGCGAGATGTTCTTGAGGATGAAGCGCTTGGGCGGCACGACTTTGCCGACCCGGCGCATGGTATAGACGTATTGGGCCATGGGTGCTTTCGCTGCGAAACCAGGATGGATTGCTCCGAGTCCGGTATTCTACGTGCTTCATCCGTTCACGTTCGAGGCAATCCGCCGTGAGTCGATTTGCAATAGCCGGACGCGCGCTGGTCGCGGCGCAGTTCGCGCTGATAGGCTGGCTGATCTGGCCGTTGACGCCGCAGGCGTGGTCGCTGGCGGCGCTCGCCCTGCTGGCGGGCTCGGTGGCGCTCGGCTTGTGGACCCTGTTCCACAACCGCCCCGGCAATTTCAACATCCGCCCCGAACCCAAAACATCGGGCCGGCTGGTGACCGGCGGCCCCTACCGCTACCTGCGCAACCCCATGTATTCCGCCGTGTTGCTGTTCGCAGCGGCGGAGGTCGTGGCGTACCGCGATATGTGGAAAATTGCCTGCTGGTTCGCGCTGGCCCTAGTGCTGCTGGCCAAGGCGATGCTGGAAGAGCGCGGCCTGCGCGCTCTTTTCCCCGGATACGCCGCGTATGCGAAGCGGGTGCGCCGCTTCATTCCAGGCGTGTTCTGAAGCGCGCAGTACGCGAACACTCAGACGAACTGAAACGATATGGCGCCGAGGGTACCGAAATCGGCGCGCAAAGTGTCCCCTTTCTGCGCCCACACCGGGCGGGTGAAAGAACCCGCT
>DAIDTN010000129.1 GCA_027457185.1 Burkholderiales bacterium
CAGCGCCACCAGCTCCCCCTCGTCCACGTGCAGATCGATGCCCCTGAGCGCCGGAATGCGCCCGTAGCGGCTGCCCAATCCCTCGACCTCTAGCATCATCGGTGCATCTCCACGCCAACCGCGACCGCATACGCGACCTCATTTCCAAACGAGCCGTCGCGCGTGGTGGCGCTTCCCAGATACGCTTCGATCACTTTCGGGTCGTTGCGAATCGCCAGCGCCGGCCCTTCGGCGAGCTTGCGCCCGTAGTCAAGCACCAGGATGTGGTCGGACACGCCCATCACCAGCCGCATGTTGTGTTCCACCAACACCACGGTGACGCCGCGCCCGGTGAGCTTGCCGATCAGTTCATCGAGTTCCAGCACCTCGGTTGGATTGAGGCCGGCGGCCGGCTCGTCGAGCAGCATCAGCTTCGGCATGGTCGCAAGCGCCCGCGCGATCTCGAGGCGCTTCAACGCGCCGTAGGGCATCGCGTCCGACGCCGCCGACAGGTAATTCTGCAGTCCGACGTAGCGCATCAGTTCGGCCGCCTCCTCGCGGCACGCACGCTCGGCGCGCGCAAGGCGCGGCGAGTGCAGCAGCGCGGCCAGCAGTCCGCAGCGCTCCTGCATATAGCGCCCCACCATCACGTTTTCGAGCGCGCTCATGTTGAAGAACATCTGCAGATTCTGGAAGGTGCGGGCGATGCCGTGGCGCGCATACTCGTGCGGCGCGCGCCCGGTCAGATCATGCCCGTCGAACTCGATGCGCCCGGCGGAAGGCTTATATACCCCGGTAAGCAGATTCAGCAGCGTAGTCTTGCCGGCGTCGTTGGGGCCGATGATCGAGAACACCGCGCCGGGCTGGATTTCGAAGTTCAATTCCTCGACCGCGTTAACGCCGCCGAATTTCTTTTCCAAGCCGTCGACGCGAAGCAGGCTCATGCGCTTCTCTCTTTATCGTCGGAATCCGCATTGCGCCGCGACGCCAGCAGGCGCGCAATGCTGGGTACGACACCGCGAGGCAGGAAAACCATGGTGCCTATCATCACCGCGCCGAACACCATCATCTCGTAGTCCGCGAACGACGCCAGCAGTTGCGGCAAGGTGGTCAGCACTGCCGCACCGACCACGGCGCCGAAGGTCGAGGCCAGCCCGCCAAACACCACCATGGTGACCAGTTCGATGGAGTGCAGGAAAGCCGCCTTGGCCGGCGTGACGAAGCCGGAATAGTGCGCGCCCAGGCTGCCGGCTACGGAAGCGAACACCGCCGAGATCACGAACACCATCAACTTGTGCTCGGCCGCGTTGATCCCGACCACCTCGGCACCGACCTCGGAACTGTGTAGCGCACGCAGCGCCCGCCCCGCCGGGGATTCGATCAGGTTGAGCGCGAGCCAAACGGCAACGAGCAGCAGCGCCCCGACGACCCAATACCAGATGTGCTCCACCTGCAGCACGAAACCGCCGATCCGAAATGGTGACACCGACATCCCGTCCGGACCGCCGGTGAATTTATCCTCGGTGGTAAGGACCATGAAAATGATGATCCCCAGGCCGAGCGTCGCCATGGCGAGATAGTGGCCTTTCAGCCGCAGGATGGGCCGGCCGACGATGTAAGCGAGCAGCGCCACGGCGAAAGTGGTCGCGAGCAACGCGGCGAGCGGCGGCCAGCCGTAGCGCGAGGCGAGGATGGCCGAGCCGTACGCGCCCAGGCCGAAGAAGCCGGCATGGCCGAGACTGATCTGCCCGGCATAGCCGATGAGCAGGTTCAGGCCGACGCAGACGATCGCGTTCAGGCCGACCAGGATTGCGACATCGTAGAAATAGTTGTTGCTGAGTCCGAACGGCAGCAGCCCGATAACGAGCGCGAGCGCGAGCAGCCCTCCAGTGCGCGGCGAGGCGAGGCGCGCCAGCATAGCGTCAGACGCGTTCGCCGCCGCGCTTGCCGAACAGTCCGCTCGGCATGAAGAAAAGCACCACAAGGATGATCACGAAAGCGATCGCGTCCTTGTAGGCCGAGGACAGGTAACCGGCGCTCATGGTCTCGGCGATGCCGAGCACGAGACCGCCGGCCACCGCGCCGACGCCGCTGCCTAGGCCACCAAGAATCGCAGCGGCAAAACCTTTCAGGCCCAGCATCACGCCGATGTCATAGGAGGTGGTCGTGATCGGAGCGATCAGGATGCCCGCGATCGCGCCCAGCGCCGCCGACAGACCAAATGACAGGAACAGCATCATTCGCACGTTGATTCCGACGAGCTGCGCCGCAAGCCGGTTGTGCGAAGTCGCCAGCATCGCCTTGCCGAGCAACGTGCGTCCAAAAAACCAGGACAGCGCAAGCACGATCGCGAGCGTGACGCCTAGCACCCACAGGCTCTGTGGCAGGATCGTCGCACCCGCAATCGAAATGGGCTTGTCGCCAGTAAACGGCCTGAGCCCATGCAGGTTCTTGTCCCAAATCAGTGACGCGGCCCCACGCAAAAAGATCGAAGCGCCGATGGTGATGATGATCAGCGTCACCACCGAAGCGTCGCGCGCGGGCTCGATCGCGAACTTTTCCAGTGCGAGGC
>DAIDTN010000130.1 GCA_027457185.1 Burkholderiales bacterium
TGGTCAGCGCACCGCGGCAGCGTTGAGGCCCGCAGCGGCGACCGCTTGCGCCGCCCCCAGGCGCGCCCTCACGCGATAGCGCCGGTCGAAGGCTGCGAGCAGGCCCCCCATGCCCATCAGCAGGCAACCGCCCCAGATCCAGCTGATGAATGGCTTGTGGTAGATGCGCACGACCCAGGACGTCGGGGTAATCGAGTCGCCCAGCGCGACATACAGGTGGCGCATTAAGCCCGCGTCGATCGCCGCTTCGGTCATCGGCATGTTCTGCACGGTGTACAGGCGCTTTTCCGGATGCAGCGTCGCCACCGGATTGCCACTTCGTGTCACTACGAAGGTGCCGCGATCCGCGCTGTAATTCGGCCCCTGCACCGCGTTGATAGCGGCGAAGCGGAAGGTGTAGCCATGCAGGTGCGCGGTATCACCGACATCCATGCGCACGTCGGTTTCGGCCTCGTAACCTTTCACCAGCGTTACGCCGACGATGAACACGGCTACACCGAGGTGGGCGAGCAACATGCCGTAATAGCTGCGCGGCAACTGCGCCAGCCGTGCGCCAACTTGCCCTTTGGGCACGTGCGCGAACTGCGCCTTGAAGCTGACGACGCAAGACGCGGCGATCCAGGTCGCAAGCAGTATGCCGAAGCCGACCATGGTGCTCCAGTGCCCCATGACCAGCGGCACGACGATCGCAGCGGCGAAACTCACGGCCAGGGCCCAGCGCAGGCGCACCGCCAGTTCGGGCAGGCTAGCCTGCTTCCAGCGCGCAAGCGGCCCGATACCCATCAGAAACAGCGCCGGAGCCATCAATGGCACGAATACGGCCTCGAAATAAGGCGGTCCGACCGAAATCTTGCCCAAACCGAGCGCATCGAGCACGAGCGGGTAGAGCGTGCCCAGCAGCACCGCGCCTGCGGCGACCAGCAGCAGCGCATTATTCGTGAGCAGCATCGATTCGCGCGACACCAGCGCGAAGCGCCCACCCAGCCCGACTTTGCCGGCGCGCCAGGCGAACAACCCGAACGATGAGCCCACTACCACCGTGAGAAAAGCGAGGATGAATACGCCGCGCTTGGGATCGGTGGCAAAGGCATGCACCGAGGTGAGCACACCGGAGCGTACCAGGAACGTCCCGAGCAAACTGAGCGAGAACGCGAGGATCGCGAGAAATACGGTCCAGCTTCTGAACGCCCCGCGCTTTTCGGTCACAGCCAGCGAATGGACCAGGGCCGTTCCAACCAACCAGGGCATGAATGAGGCATTCTCCACCGGATCCCAGAACCACCACCCGCCCCAGCCGAGCACGTAGTAGGACCAGCCGCTGCCAAGCGCAATGCCCAGCGTAAGGATGGACCATGCAATGGTGGTCCAGGGACGCGACCAGCGCGCCCAGGTGGCGTCGAGCCGGCCGTCGATCAGTGCAGCCATGGAAAAAGCAAACGCCACGGAAAAGCCGACGTAGCCCATGTACAGCATGGGCGGGTGAAACACCATGCCCGGATCCTGCAGCAGCGGGTTGAGGTCGCGGCCGTTCGCCGCCGCGGGCAGCAGCCGTACGAACGGATTGGAGGTAAGCAGCATGAACAGCAGGAATCCGATGGAGATCATCCCCATCACGCTGAGCACCCGCGCCACCATTTCCTCGGGCAAGCTGCGGCTGAAAATGCTCACCGCGAACATCCACACGCCCAACATCAGCGTCCACAACAGCAGCGAGCCTTCGTGGCCGCCCCACACGGCGGCAACGCGATAAGCGAGCGGCAACTCCGTATTGGAATTCTCGGCCACATACACCACCGAAAAGTCGTTGGACACGAAGGCATAGGTGAGGCAGCCGAAGGCGAGTGCGATGAACAGGCACTGCGCCTGCGCCGCCGGCCGTGCGACCGCCATCCACGCGTAATTTCCGCGTGCCGCGCCGACCAGCGGCAGGACGCTCTGCACCAGTGCGATGCAAAGCGCGAGAATCAGAGCGAATTGTCCAAGCTCGGGAACCATTATTTTCCTTTCGGCGGCATCACCAGCGACTGCGCCGCGGTGTTGGCTTTTGCCTCGTTGATCGCTTCCTGCGCCGCCGGCGGCATGTAGTTTTCATCGTGTTTGGCCAGCACCTCGTCGGCGTGGAACGTGCCGTCGGGGGCGAGTCTGCCCTCGGTCACCACGCCTTTGCCCTCTTTGAACAGGTCCGGCAGTATGCCGCGGTAGTACACTGGAATGCTCTTGGCGGTATCGGTCACCACGAACTGCACGGTCACGCCATCGGCCTCGCGCTTGAGGCTGCCGTTTTCCACCAAGCCGCCGATGCGAAAGCTTTTTCCCACCGGCGCCTCCTTGGCGAAGACCTGGCTCGGCGTGTAAAAGAACACCAGATTTTTCTGGAAAGCGGAAAGCACCAGGGTGGCGGAGAGCGCCAGCCCGGCGATGCCTACCCCGACCAGAACAAAACGCTTATGTCTCGGTTTCATGATTTCTCCTGCGCGCCGCGTAATACTTGGCCAGGCGCTCGATCACGCCGCGCCGGCGCATGGTGAGCGACACAATTTCGGCAACAAGCACGACCAGGGTGACAATATAGGAGCCCCAAACGTAGAGCCCATAGCCGCCCATGGCAACAAAGTTCTGCCAGCTTCCCCAGTTCATGCTAACCCGTCTATTTCCGCCGCCACCCAGTCGGTATGGCGTTCGCGTTCGAGAATCACACAGCGCACGCGCGCCAGCGTGGCGGCAATACTATACATCCAAAAACCGAGCGCCATGATCAGCATCCCGAGCAACATTGTCTTGGCCATCGTCGGCGCGCTGGTCAGACTCACCGAAGCGCCCTGGTGCAGGGTGCTCCACCACTTCACCGAGAAATAGATGATCGGCACGTTGATCACGCCGACCAGCGCCAGCACCGCACCCGCCTTGTCCGCCCGGCGCTGATCATCGATCGCACCCTGCAGCGCGATGAAGCCGATGTACAGGAACAGCAGGATCAATTCGGAGGTCAACCGCGCGTCCCAGACCCACCAGGTGCCCCAGGTCGGCTTGCCCCACAGCGCGCCGGTCCACAGCGCAATGAAGGTGAACAGCGCGCCGGTCGGCGCGAGCGCGGTCGCCACCATCGACGACAAGCGCGTATTGAGCACCAATCCCACCCCGGACCAGAAGCCCATCACCAGGTAGAGAAACATAGACATCCAGGCCGCCGCAACATGAATGAAAATAATGCGGTAGGCCTCGCCCTGCGTCGCGTCGGTGGGCGCGACGAAAAAGCTGATATACAGGCCAACGCCGCAAAACAAAACGGCCAGCGCCGCGCACCAGGGCTGCAGCGCGCCTGCCAGCGGATAGAAACTCTGCGGCGAGGAAAAATAGTACCAGCTGAACCGTTTCCTTGTGCTCATTGCCAACTCACTCCATCGCGATGCGCAGCGCCGCGGCGCTCGCCCAAGGCGCCAGCACCAGCGCCAGCGCCAAAAATCCCACGAGCAGCAGCAGATGCGCGTCCGCCCCCGTGCCCGCGACTATCGCGCCGACGGAGCCGGCACCGAAAATCAGCACCGGCACGAACAGCGGCAGTACCAGCAGCGCGACCAACACGCCGCTGCCGCGCACGCCCAACGTTAGCGCAGCGCCGACTGCGCCGATCAGGCTCAACACTGGCGTGCCGAGCAGCAGCGACACGGACAGCACGGCGAGCGCGTTGCCGGGAAGGTCGAATTGCAGACCCAGCAGCGGTGCGATCAGCACCAGCGGCAATCCCGATACCAGCCAGTGCGATATCACCTTGCCCATCACCAATACGACCAGCGGTTCGCCCGCGAGCAGCATCTGCTCCAGCGTTCCGTCCTGGTGGTCGGGCGCGAACAGCCGCGCCAGCGACAGCATGCAGGCGAGCAGCGCCGCCACCCACAGCACGCCCGGCGCCATGTTGCGCAGCTGATTCGCTTCGGGGCCTACCCCGAGTGGAAACAGGCTCACCACGATGACAAAAAACACCAGCGCATTGGCAACGTCGCCGCGGCGCCGGAATGCCAGCAGCAGATCGCGTCGCAGTACCCAGGCGAGCGCCCTGATCATGCGGCCAACAGCGCCGCAGTATGCAAATCGAGGTCGACGCGCAGCACCGCCTGCGCAACCACCTGCACTTCCTGGTGCGTGGTCAGTACCACCATGCCGCCGGCGGCGAGATGGGCGGCGAGCAGGTGCTCCAGTTCCGCCACTGCTGCGACATCGAGCGCGGAAAATGGTTCATCGAGGATCCACAAAGGCACCGCCGGCGAAAGCGCCAGCCGCGCCAATGCCGCGCGGCGCCGCTGTCCCTGCGACAGCACTTTGGCCGGCAACTCGGCGCAATGAGCGACGCCAAAGCGGTCGAGCGCCGCGAGCATGCGTCCGGATTCAGCGGACATCCCTGCGAGGGCCGCCGCGACCTGCAGGTTTTCCAGTGCCGTGAGATCGTCCTTCAGCGCATTGAGATGGCCGATGAAGACGAGATTGCGCGAATACTCCTCGCGTTCGGCGCGAATCGGCCGCCCCAGCCAGCGCAACTCCCCCGCGCTCGGCGCAACCAAGCCGCACACGATGCGCAGCAAGCTGGTCTTGCCGCTGCCATTGGCGCCGGCCACGCGCAGCAACTCGCCGCGGCCGAGCCTGAAGCTCAGGTCGCTGAACAGCAGCCGATCGCCTCGCATGCACTCGAGTTGTCGCGCTTCAAGCATTGCCGCATTGTCCTTTCAAGCTGCCCGCCCCAAAATTCGCGATGTCGCACGCCAGTGTAGCCGTATGCGTGCGCCTCGATTTTGCGCTGCATCAAAAGTAGGCCCGACTGCGCCGCAATTGCGCGTTGTACCGATGGAATTCGCGTCGTACGGCGAAAATCCGTCGGACGCCATGGATCGCGAGGGCCGGGGGGCGGACGCAGACCGCAATTATAGTGGGTCTGGCATAGCAAGGAAATGGTGAGAATAGCTGCTTTAAAGCTCTTTTTCTTGCAAGAGCTCGCGCTAGATCGTTTGCCGGAGATGTACCGGGCGGGAAACCAGTTCCAAGGAGCGCCGCTCGCCTATGAATTTTCTCCCCTGTCAGGCGCCGGAACGGTGGTCGTGGCCTGATCCGGGT
>DAIDTN010000131.1 GCA_027457185.1 Burkholderiales bacterium
GTACGTAATCCAGGACATCGCAACCTGTTGCACCCAGGTGCCGACGAGCGACAGCGCCTGTCCGAAAAAGTACAGGCGGAAATCACGTTCGGCCAAGGCGCGAAAAGTATGGTTCATCCTGGAACAGGTAGGCTAATGTGCTGTCTGGCAATCGGCGCCCGCTTCGCGAGGAACGCGCGCGCTTTCGCGCTCGCGAAGACGCCGGCGCGTGCCATAGCCATGATCTCGTCAGTCGTTTTCGTCGACTGCCTAAGCTCGGTGGTCTTGCCGTAATGCGCCTTGAAGTCGCTTGCAACGTAGACGCGGACGTACCAGTTCCTGGTTTGCCCGCCGGAAGGGATGCACAGGTCCATACAGACTTCATCGTACGCGGTTGCCGTACGACTTCGCTTTGCTAAGGTCCTGCTTTTGTTGAAATCCCTTTGCATCAAGGGATTATAGGTTAGTGGCGGAGAGGGAGGGATTCGAACCCTCGATACGGTGTTAAGCCATATACGCCCTTAGCAGGGGCGCGCCTTCGACCACTCGGCCACCTCTCCGGATCAGCTTGAAACTATATCATGCGTGCTCGCCCCGGCCGAAAACTCGGGCGGATCATTGCGGCTGATCGAGCCCGAACGCCTTGTGCAGCGCCCGCACTGCGAGCTCCATGTATTTTTCGTCGATCACCACCGCAACCTTGATTTCCGAGGTGGAGATCATCTGGATGTTGATGCCCTCCTCGGCCAGCGTGCGGAACATTTTGCCGGCGACGCCGGCGTGGGTGCGCATGCCCACGCCCACCAGGGATACTTTGCACACCTTGGCGTCGCCGCGGATGTCGGCCGCCTTGATGTGGCTTTTCACCTGCTTGTTCAGCACGTCCATCGCCTTGGCGTACTCGCTGCGATTCACGGTGAAGGAGAAATCGGTCATGTTGTCGACGCTGGCATTCTGGATGATCATGTCGACGTCGATGTTGGCTTCGCCGATCGGGCCGAGGATCTGGTAGGCGACGCCCGGGCGGTCGGGCACGCCCATGACGGTGATCTTGGCTTCGTCGTGGTTGAACGCGATGCCGGAAATGACGGCTTTTTCCATTTTGGGATCTTCCTCGTACGTAATCAGCGTGCCCGGGCCTTCCTTGTCTTCGAAGGAAGACAGCACGCGCAGTTTCACTTTGTACTTGCCGGCGAACTCGACCGAGCGGATCTGCAGCACCTTGGAACCCAGGCTCGCCATCTCGAGCATTTCCTCGAAGGTGATGGTGTCCAGGCGCCGCGCCTCGGGCACGATGCGCGGGTCGGTGGTGTAGACGCCGTCGACGGCGGTGTAGATCTGGCACTCGTCGGCTTTGAGCGCCGCGGCCAATGCCACCGCCGAAGTGTCGGAGCCGCCGCGCCCGAGCGTGGTGATGTTGCCAGCCGCGTCCACGCCCTGGAAACCGGCGACCACGACGACAAAACCGGCTTCGAGATCGGCGCGCATGCGGTTCTCGTCGATGCGTTCGATGCGCGCCGTGGTGAAGGCGCTGTCGGTGAGCACCTTGACCTGGGCGCCGGTGTAGCTCTTCGCCTTCACGCCCTGCTCCATCAGCGCCATCGACAGCAGGCCGATGGTGACCTGCTCGCCGGTGGAGGCGACCACGTCGAGCTCGCGCGGATCGGGTTGGGGCGATATTTCCTTGGCCAGCGAGATCAGGCGGTTGGTTTCACCGGACATAGCCGAGGGGACCACCACCAGCTGGTGCCCTTGCGCCCTCCAGCGCGCGACGCGCTTGGCGACGTTCTTGATGCGCTCGGTCGAGCCGACGGAGGTGCCGCCGAATTTCTGGACTATCAGTGCCATGATGCGAAGAAGCGATTCAGCCTGAAAAGGCGCAATTTTACCGCATCGCAGCAGATTTTTTCTTCCTATTTGCCATCCAGTTGCAGCGCCGGCGCGACTGTGAGCCCGGTCGGTTTGAGCTTCTCCGGCAGCACCCGTCCCATGCGCGCGCGGTGGCCGACGTGGTGGCGCAGCTTTTCGCCCTTGATCTCAAGCAGTTTTTCCTTGCCGCCGCGGCCGATGCCGCTGACCGTGACCGAGGTGAGCCGCGTCACCGCAGCCGCGAGCAGCTTCTCGCCTTTCTCCAGTCCCATGAGGATCACGCCGCGTCCCTTGGACATGGCGCGCATTTCGCCAATGTCGAAGGCGAGCAGCCGGCCTTCGGCGGCCAGCGCGACGACGTGATTGCCCGGCGCCTCGTCGTAGGCGAAGGGCGTGAGCGGCGTCTCGCCCGCTTCGACGCTCATGAATTCGCGCCCGGCGCGTCGGTTCGAGACCATGTCGCCGATGGTGCAGAGGAAACCGTAGCCGCCGCTGGAGGCGACCAGCACCTTGGTGTCGGCCTTGCCGGCGACGCAATGCATGATCTTGGCCCCGCCCTGCACCTCCACCAGCGACGAAGCCGGCGCGCCGTCGCCGCGCGCACTCGGCAATCCCGCCGCCTCGACGCTGTAGGCGCGGCCGCCCGAGTCGAGGAATATCACCGGATCCACGGTGCGGCACGGCACCAGCGCGGCAAGGCCGTCGCCCTCCTTGAACGAGAGCGAAGCCGGATCGACGCCGTGGCCCTGGCGCGCGCGCACCCAGCCGTTCTTCGAGAAAATCACCGTCAGCGGCTCGTCCAGCACCGGCGTCTCGAGCACCGCTTTTTCCGATTCCTCGATCACCGTGCGGCGCTTGTCGCCGAAGGCCTTGATGTCGGCCTCGATTTCCTCGATCACCAGCGCAGCCAGCGTCTTGCGGCTGCCGAGCACTTTCTCCAGACCTTTCTGCTCTTTCGCAAGGCCCTCGAGTTCTTTTTCCAGCTTGATGTGCTCGAGCTTGGCCAGCTGGCGCAGGCGCATCTCGAGGATGTCCTCGGCCTGGCGGTCGGTGAGCTTGAATACGCGCATCAGGTCGGGCTTGGGGTCGTCCGAGTTGCGGATGAGCTTGATCACCTTGTCCACGTTGAGCAAGACCAGCAGCCGGCCTTCGAGCACGTGAATGCGGTCGAGCACCTTGTCCAGGCGGAAGCGGCTGCGCCGCGTCACCGTGGCGAAGCGGAATTCCAGCCACTCGGCGAGGATGTCCTTCAGGTTCTTGCCGGTGGGCCGGCCGTCGAGGCCGACCATCACCAGGTTGATCGAGGCATTGGTCTCCATGCTGGTTTTCGCCAGCAGCAGATTGACGAACTCGTTCTCGTCCTGGCGCGAGGATTTGGGCTCGAACACCAGTCGCACCGGGTGGGTGCGGTCGGACTCGTCGCGCGCGCGATCGAGCATGGACAGCATCAGCTGCTTTTCGCGCTGCTGCTCGGGGGTAAGCGATTTCTTGCCCGGCCTGGGTTGAGGATTGGTGATCGCCTCGATTTCCTCCAGGACTTTGCGCGAGGAGGCGCCCGGCGGCAGCTCGTGCACCACCACCTGCCACTGCCCGCGCGCGAGCCGCTCGATGGTCCAGCGTCCGCGCACGCGCACCGAGCCGCGGCCGTTGGCATAAGCCTCGCGCATTTCGGCGCGCGGCGTGATGATCTGGCCGCCGCCGGGGAAATCCGGCCCCTTGATGTATTTAATCACGCCGGCCAGCGTGAGCTCGGGCTCGCGGATCAGCGCGATCGCGGCGTTCGCGACTTCGGTCAGGTTGTGGCTCGGGATTTCGGTGGCCATACCGACGGCGATGCCCGAGGCGCCGTTCAGCAGCACCACCGGCAGCCGCGCCGGCAGTACTTGCGGCTCCTGCATGCTGCCGTCGTAGTTGGGAGAGAAGTCCACCGTGCCGCTGTCGAGTTCGGCCAGCAGCACTTCGGCGAACTTGGTCAGGCGCGCTTCCGTGTAGCGCATCGCCGCCGGCTCGTCGCCGTCGCGCGAGCCGAAGTTGCCCTCGCCGTCCACCAGCGGATAGCGCAGGCTGAAGTCCTGGGCGATGCGCACCATCGCGTCGTACACGGAGGCGTCGCCATGCGGATGGAACTTGCCGAGCACGTCGCCGACCACGCGCGCAGATTTCTTGCGCGGCGTGCCGGCGCGGCCGTTCATTTCCCACATGGCGTAGAGGATGCGCGCCTGCACCGGCTTCTGCCCGTCGGCCACGCGCGGCAGCGCGCGGTCCTTGACCGTGCTTACCGCATACTGCAGATATTGCAGCGCCGCGTACTTCGCCAGCGGCAGTGTGTCGCCGAACTCGCCCGCGAGCGGCGCGAAGTCGGGCGGCTCGCCGCCACCACCCCCGCTCCCTCCGGCCGGCGGCGCGGGAATGGAGGAATTGGTGCTGATCGCGGGCGCTGCGCCCACGGCTGCCGGCTTCAAGGCATTCTCCGCCGCAGTCATTGCCAGCCCTTCAAACAAATCGTTCTGATTTCCCATTCAACTCTTTCCTGACTTAGAGCCCGTTTCGATATGAGCCAGACGGGTTTCTTCAAGTTCGTCGCTTGCGTGCAGATGGCTTCATCATCCGTGCGCAAGCGACGATCCGCACGGACGGGTTATTCCGTCCGTGCAGGTGTTAGCAAAGCCTGCGCGCTACGCGCGCCAACCTTGTTTTTGGTACGGATATACACCATTCCTACCAAAAACAAGGTTCTCGATGAAAAAAACCCTCATCTAGCTGATATCCGCATCTACCAGGTTGCCATACGTTTCCATCCACTCTCGCCGCTGCGATGCATTCTCCTTGCCCATCATCATGTTGAATACGGAACGATCGGCGGCCAGCGCCACGTCTTCGACCTGCACCGGCAGCATTCGCCGCGTGTCCGGGTTGAGCGTGGTCTCCCACAGCTGCTCCGGGCTCATTTCACCCAGGCCCTTGAAGCGGCTCACCGCCCATTTGCCCTCGTCCATGCCCTCGTCCTGCAGCTTGGCCTCGATCGCCGCGAGTTCCTGCTTGTCCAGCGCATAGAGCTTGCGCGCGGGCCTGCCTTTGCCCATCGAAGGCACGTCGATGCGATAGAGCGGCGGCTGCGCCACGTACACGCTGCCGGTTTCGATCAGCCGCGGGAAATGGCGGAAGAACAGCGTCAGCAGCAGCACCTGGATGTGCGCGCCGTCAACGTCGGCATCGGCCATGATGATGATCTTGTGATAACGCAGCCGCGTCATGTCGATGGTCTCGCCGCGCTGGTGATGGTCGATGCCGATCGCGAGCGCGATGGCCTCGATTTCCTTGTTCGAGTACAGCGTGTCGGGCGAAT
>DAIDTN010000132.1 GCA_027457185.1 Burkholderiales bacterium
CGGCAAGCCTTATGGTTTTTATCCGCAAGACAATTGCGGCACGACGTATTTCACCATCGAGTACAAAGGCGTGAACGATATCGGCTTTGGCGATTACACCGACGGCTTCTCGCCGCAGAATACCGTCGGCGCGGCTGGCGATTTAATCCCGGGCTGTTCGGTGGCGGACGATCTTACGCATGCGCTCGGCGATCCGCTCGAGGGACAATTTGCGGCGGCGCTGGCCTACCGCACGACTGCTAGTTGTCCGGCCCCGACCGGATTCTCGCCGAACGTCTTCGCCCAGCGTGCGATGCAAAATGTTACGCCATCGGCCGGTTTGCCGGCGGACGATGGCGCCCTGCGGCAATCGCCCCTGCGCGAGAATCGCTGGTATCGCTAGGCAAGCGATGCGCGCGACGGCTCAGCTGCAAATTGCGATCGCGCTATGTGCGATCACGGCATGCACGACAAACCCTGCTGCGAAAGAGGTGCCTGCCGTCATCGTCCGTCCCGATGCGCAAAGCCGCGCGGAACTGCAAAGCGCGGTGAGCAAGGCGCTTGATCGAACATCGGTGCCCCTCGCCGATGACGCGCTGACGCAGGGCAGCAGCTTGATCATAGAGCCCGTGCGTTTGCGCGATGCGCAAGGGAGTCTTGCTCAGGGTCGTGCGCAGGGGCGCGAGACGCGCATGCCGGAACACTTTCGTCTGGTTGAAAGCGGGCATCGCTGCGTCCTCATCCATGATCGCACCGGGCAGCGAATGGAACTGGCGAATACACAGTGCGCGGCGAAGCGATGAGCCTCCGACCGGGCCTTGAAGAAGGCGGCGCGCCCGCCATTCCAGCACCCGGCTAAGCATGCTCGGCGTAGAGCTCGGCCATCACTTCGCGCAGCCAGCGGTTGGCCGGATCCTGGTGGAAGCGCTGGTGCCAGTGCAGCCGCACTTCGAAGCTGGGCATGTCGATCGGCAGCTCGAGCACCTTGAACTTGCCCAGCTGCGCGAACACGGCGGCGACGCGCGAAGGCAGGGTGACGATGAGCTCGGTGCGCGCGAGGATCATCGGCACCACCAGGAAATCCGGCACGCGCGCCGCGATGCGCCCGTCCAGGCCCTCCTTGACGAAACTCTCTTCGATCACCTGGTGGCCGGTGCCGGCATACGAAACGAGCACATGCGCGGCTTGGCGGAACTGCTTCGCACTGATTTTCGCGCCTATGACCGGATGATCGGCGCGCAGCATGCACACGTAATGCTCGCGAAACAGCGGCTGCTGGCGCATGCCGGTCGTCAGACCGGGCAGGAAGCCCACCGCAAGGTCGAGCTCGCCCGCCTCCAGTTGCGCGTGGGTGTCCTTGATCGAAATCCGCGCCACTTCTATCTTGACCCCCGGGGCAGCGCGCTTGACGCGCTCGAGCAGGCCCGGCAGGAACACCATTTCGCCGATGTCCGACATGGAAAGGCGAAAGGTGTTGCCGGAGCTGGCCGGATCGAAGCCGGCGTGCTGCTGCAGCGCGCCCTGGATCAGGCGCAAGGCCTCGCGCACCGGCTGCGCCAGTTGCTGCGCGAACGGCGTCGAGCGCATGCCCCGCGGCGTGCGCACGAACAGCGGATCGTCGAACAGCGCTCGCAGGCGCGCCAGCGCGTTGCTCATCGCCGGCTGCGACAGCCCGATGCGCTCGCCGGCGACGGTGACACTGCCTTCGGTCGCGATCGCGTCGAACGCGCGCAGCAGATTCAGGTCGATATCCGTCACATTCATATTCGGTATGTATATCATATTCTCCATCGATTTGACATATGCCCGTACGGCGCATAACCTCGTTGTGCAAAGGGGCTTGCCCGCCTCACGCACAGGCGGGCACAACGAGGAGGGACCATGTACGAAATCCGTATCCACGGCCGTGGCGGCCAGGGCGCAGTGCTGGCCGGCGGCATCCTCGCCACCGCCCTGGTGCAGGAAGGCAAGTACGTCGTCGCCGTGCCCTCCTTCGGTTTCGAGCGCCGCGGCGCACCGGTGGCGAGTTACCTGCGCTTCGACGAGCGCGAGATCCGCCAGATGACCAACATCTATCACCCGGACTGCGTGTTGTGCATCGATCCGACGGTGGCGCGCGCAGTGAACGTGTTCGAAGGCATCAAGGACGGCGCCGTGCTGGTGCAGACCACGGCCAAAGCGCTGGGCGAGCTGCAACTGCCGCCGCAGGTCGCGACCGTCGGGCTGTGCGACGCCGTTTCGATCGCGCTCGACATTTTCAAGCGCTCGATCACCAACACCATCATGCTCGGCGCGTTCGCGCGCGCCACCGGCCTGGTGTCGCTGGAGTCGCTGCAGGCGGCGATACAGAAATCGGATTTCCGCGATGCCGGGCTCAAACAGAACATGGCCGCGCTGGAGCGCGGTTACGAATCAACTCAGGTGCACCACATAGTACGAGCTGCCGCAGCGTAGCCGAGGGGCGCAAAAAATGAAACAGCAGGCATATCCGATGTTCGACGCGTCCACGATTCCGGACGACCTGTGTCCGATCGCGACCAGGCCCACACCGATGCTGCCGGGGGACTGGCGCAGCATGCGACCGGTGGTCGACCGCGCCAAGTGCGTCAAATGCGCCGTATGCTGGCTCTATTGCCCGGTGCAATGCGTGGTGGAAAAACCGGCCTGGTTCGACTTCAACCTCAAGACCTGCAAGGGTTGCGGCATTTGCGCCACCGAGTGCCCGCAGCGTGCGATTGAAATGATTGCGGAGGCCGCCTGACATGAGCGCCGTTCTCAAGCCGAAGTCCAAGCTCATCGTCTGCGACGGCAACGAGGCGGCCGCATGGGCGGTGTCGCTCGCCAACGTCGACATGGTCGCGGTCTATCCGATCACGCCGCAATCCTCGCTGGTCGAATACCTGGCCAAATTCATCGCCGACGGGCGGCTGGGCGCGGAAATCGTCGACGTCGAGGGCGAGCACTCAGTGCTGTCGGTGCTGCAGGGCGCCTGCCTCGCCGGCGCGCGCACCTACACCGCGAGCTGCGGGCCCGGCCTCGCCTTCATGTTCGAGCCGTATTTGCGCACGCCGGGCATGCGCCTGCCGCTTGTGATGACCATCGTCACGCGCGACACGCTCACGCCGCAAAGCGTCTGGGGCGGGCACCAGGATGCGATGTCGGTGCGCGAAGTCGGCTGGGTGCAGATGTACTGCGAATCGGTGCAGGAAGTGCTGGACACCACTATCATGGCCTACAAGATCGCCGAACACCACGACGTCATGCTGCCGGTGAACGTCTGCCACGACGGCAATTACCTGTCGTTCGGCGCCGCTCGCTGCGAACTGCCGGATCAGCGCGAGGTCAATGATTTCCTCGGCGAAAAGGACGTCAACTGGCATGTGGCCCTCGATCCGCAGCGGCCGATGGCGGTTGACCCGCTCACCGGCGGCGCCGGCGGCCCCGGCCCCGCGACCTTCGTGCGCTATCGCAAGGGCCAGTGCAGCGGCATGCAGAATTCGCTCGAGGTCATCACAGCGGTGCATGAGGAGTGGGGGCGGCGCTTCGGCCGCAACCATGCGCCGCTGGTCGAATCCTACCGCATGGACGGCGCCGACTATGCCATCGTCACCATCGGCAGCATGACCGGCGCGGCTAAGGACGCCGTCGACGAAGCGCGCGCGCGCGGCGACAAAGTGGGCCTGGTGAAAGTGAAGACCTATCGCCCGTTTCCGGCGCAGGCGCTGGTGTCCGCGCTGGCCGAGGTAAAGGCGTTCGGCGTGGTCGACCGTTCGGTTTCGTTTGGCTGGAACTGCGGACCCTTGTTCCAGGACGCCGTCACCGCCATGTATGCCGCGCCAAATCGCATTCCGGCGATGAGCTTCATCGGCGGACTCGCCGGCGCCGACCTTACGGTCTCGCACTTCGAGCGCGCAATCGGCCGCACCAAAGAACTCGCGCGCGACGGCCATGTGGCCGACACCGTGTGGTTGAACGAGAAGGACTGATGGACTTCTCCAACAATGTGGAATCTGTCATTCCGAGGCCAGAGGCCGAGGAATCTGCTGTTTGTATTGCGCCAAAAGCAGATTCCTCCCCCAAGGGGACTTCCTTCGGGGCGTCGCTGCGCTCGGAATGACAATTTACAGAGGCTTTCCCGTATGCAACACGCTCATTACTTGATAGTCGGCGCCAGCCACGCGGCGCTATCGGCCCTGCATGCGATCCGCCTGCACGACCCGGAAGGCGACGTCACGCTGCTTACCCGCGACGACAGCCTGCCGTATTCGCCTACGGTGCTGCCCTATGTGGTTTCGGGCCGCTCCGACCCGGGCCGTGTATTCCTGCGCGACGAGAACTACTTCGCCGAGCGCAAGGTCAACTACCTGCGCGGCGCCAAGGTGCGCAAAGTCGACGCGGGCGCGAACGCGGTCGAGCTCGCCGACGGCAGCCAAATCGGTTTCGACAAACTGCTGCTCGCGACCGGCGCCGCGCCGCAGTTGCCGGCCATCCCCGGCCTGGCCGGACTGAAGTATCACGTGCTGCGCACGCTGGCCGATGCCCTCGCCTTGCGCGCAGCGCTGCCGCAGGTCAAGCGCGCCGTGGTGCTCGGCGGCGGCCTGATCGGCATGCACGCGGCGGAGAATCTGGCCAAGGGCGGCGTGGCGGTGAGCGTGGTGGAACTGCAGCCCCATGTGCTTTCCGGCTATTTCGACGCTGAAGCCTCCGCCATCATCGAAAAAGTTTTCGCCGCTAACGCTGTGCGCCTGCTGACGGGCGCCAGCGTGGCATCGGTAGCAGCGCGAGGCGCAGGCTGCCGCGCCACACTGGCGAATGGTGCCGTGCTAGAAGCCGACCTGCTGCTCGTTGCCACCGGCGTTGCGCCGGTGACCGATTTCCTCGAGGGCAGCGGCGTAGCGACCGAGCGCGGCGTGCTGGTCGACGAGCACATGCGCACCAACGTCGCCAACATCTGGGCCGCGGGCGACGTAGCGCAGGCGCGC
>DAIDTN010000133.1 GCA_027457185.1 Burkholderiales bacterium
AAAATATGGCGCGCAGTTTTTCCCACTGCCGCTGGGTGAGCGAAACATAAGCCAGGCTGTGGCAGCCGCCGTCATAGCACACCGAGAAGCGTTGCCAAGTCGGATCGGTAATGATGTCGTCGCGCGGGAAGACATGGGCGCCTGCATGGAGCGGTAACAGCAAACCGAATAACATCCAGGGCGCAAGTCGATTAGTTTGCATTGGACGTTCTCCAATCGGCAGGTTCGGAGAAGGGCTCTAAGAGCCATTCTACAGTTATTTCCAAATAAACATGCGAAGCATCGCGGGGCTTGTATTCAAGCTTACCCCATGTCAGCATCACACGCCGATTGCGATGCGCGCAAATCCGCAACCGGACTTTCACTTGCCAGGAGCCGCATGAAACGCACGGGTTACCGCTACCGCAGGGGGCGCGCGGCGGCGCATTACGACTGCATCGTGATCGGTTCGGGCATCGGCGGCCTGTGCAGCGCCGCACTGCAGGCGAGGCTGGGGCGCAGAGTGTGCGTGCTCGAGCAGCACTACACCGCGGGCGGTTTTACCCACTCCTACGAGCGCGAGGGTTTCGAATGGGACGTGGGCGTGCATTACATCGGCGAGGTGCACAAGCCGCAGCACGCGCTGCGCCGCATTTTCGACGTGATCTCCGATGGGCAGCTCAAGTGGGCGCCGATGGACGCGGTGTACGACCGCATCATCATCGGCGCGCGCACGGTCGATTTCGTGGCCGGACGCGAGAATCTCGCCGCGTCGCTCAAAAGCCATTTCCCGGACGAGGCGCAGGCGATAGACGCCTATCTCGAACTCGTCGATCGCGTGGCGCGCTCGGCGCAGAAATTCTTCGCCGGCCAGGCGATGCCGCGCCTCGCCGCCAGGGCCTATAAGGCCCTACGTCCGCTGATGCTGCCCAAAGCCTGCTTTCAGACGGTGCGCGCGGTGCTCGAAGGACTCACGCGCAACCAGGAGCTGATCAGCGTGCTCACCGGCCAGTGGGGCGACTACGGCATGGTGCCGCGCGACGCTGCGTTCATGATGCACGCGTCGGTGGTGAAGCACTATTTCGACGGCGGCAACTATCCCGTGGGCGGTTCCTGGCGCATCGCCGACAGCATCATCCCGGTGATACGCGCTGCCGGCGGCGAGGTGTTCACCTATGCCAAGGTGCGGGAAATCCTGATCGAGGACGGGCGCGCGACGGGCGTGCTCATGGTCAACGGCGATCGCCTGCGCGCCGCTGCCGTGGTGAGCGACGCCGGCGCGCGCCTCACCTTCGCGCAGCTCTTGCCTGCGGCCGAGCGCCAACGCTACGGCTACGCCGGCAAGCTCGCCAAGGTAAAGCCTTCAGCCGCGCATCTGTGCCTGTATGCAGGATTCAGAGGCAGCGCTGCCGCGCTCGGACTGGCGTGCACCAACCTCTGGATCTATCCTTCGATCGACCACGAAGGCAATGTGGCGCGCTTTGCCCAGAACCTGGATGCGCCTTTCCCGATGCTCTACATTTCCTTTCCTTCGGCCAAGGATCCGGAATGGGAT
Organism: Burkholderiales bacterium; assembly: GCA_027457185.1. Taxonomy (GTDB): domain Bacteria; phylum Pseudomonadota; class Gammaproteobacteria; order Burkholderiales; family SG8-39; genus 2-12-FULL-64-23. The sequence continues at coordinate 1,535 of DAIDTN010000133.1, forward strand.
GCGCGCTACCCGGACAAGAGCACGGTTGAAGTGCTGACCGCGGGTCCGTGGGAGCCGTTCGCACATTGGGAGGGGACCACCTGGCAAAAGCGCGGGCCCGAGTACGAGGCATTGAAACAGAAACTGCAGGCGCGCCTGCTCGAGGCGCTGTATCAGCAGTTGCCGCAGCTGCGCGGGGCGCTCGCCTACGCGGAACTGTCCACGCCGCTCTCGACCCGCTGGTTCGAGCAGAGCAGCCGCGGCGAAATCTACGGGCTCGACCACGATGTGCGCCGATTCAACCAGGATTGGCTGCACCCGGTCACGCCGGTGAAAGGGTTGTACCTCACCGGGCAGGACGTGGTTTCGGCCGGCGTGGGCGGCGCATTGATGGGCGGCTTTCTGACCACCAGCGCCATGCTCGGCCGCGAAGCGATGAAGCTCATGCGCCTGGTGAAGGTATGGCGGCCCGGGACGGACAGGGGATCCTAGCTACCGCCGCGGCGGCATTTGCAAAAGTTTTCTGCACTTGCCATGAGAAAAGTCAAGCCGACCGCATGGTCGTCGGCGCAGCATCAGAACCTGAATCAGGCGCGTGTCCGCGCCGATACGACCATGAAGCCACCGGACAATAGACAGGGACGGCCGAGGCTGGCACTGCATCTGGGCATCGTGCTGCTGCTCAAGTTCGCGCTGCTCGCGCTGCTGTGGTATCTGCTGGTCATGCCCTTCCGGGTGGAAATCGATGTGCCGGCCATGAAGCAGCGGCTGGCGCCGGCTTCGCCGCAATCCAATCCGAAGGAGCAGGCATATGATCGATCCGACCGTCGTTGAACTGTCGCGCGCGCAATTCGCCGCCGTCGCGATGTATCACTTCCTGTTTGTCCCGCTGACGCTGGGCTTGGCGTGGCTGCTGGTGATCATGGAGTCGGCCTATGTGATGAGCGGCAAGGAAATCTACCGCGACATGACCAAGTTCTGGGGCAAGTTGTTCGGCATCAATTTTGCACTGGGCGTCACCACCGGCCTCACCATGGAGTTCCAGTTCGGCACCAACTGGGCGTATTACTCGCACTACGTGGGCGATATTTTCGGCGCACCGCTCGCGATCGAGGGCCTGATGGCCTTCTTTCTCGAGTCCACCATGGTCGGCCTGTTCTTCTTCGGCTGGAACCGGCTGCCGAAGGCCGGGCACCTCGCGGTCACCGCCCTTCTGGCGCTGGCCAGCAATCTGTCCGCGGTGCTGATCCTGATCGCCAACGGCTGGATGCAGGACCCGGTGGGCTCGGCGTTCAACCCGGTCACCATGCGCATGGAACTGGTGAGCTTCGCGGCGCTCGTGTTCAATCCGACCGCGCAGGCAAAGTTCGTGCACACCGTGGGCGCGGGCTACGTCACCGGCTCGGTGTTCGTGCTCGGTATTTCGGCCTGGTATCTGCTGCACAATATGCACGTCGAATTCGCGCGCCGCTCGTTTCGCATCGCCGCGGCATTCGGACTGGCTTCGGCGGCCTGCGTGATCGTTCTCGGCGACGAGTCCGGCTATGCCGTGACCACGTCGCAGCAATCGAAACTTGCCGCGATAGAGGCCATGTGGACCACCGAACCGGCGCCAGCGGGCCTGACGCTGGTCGCCTCGATCAACGAGCGCGAGCAGAAAAACAACTGGGAGATCAAGATTCCCTACGTGCTCGGCCTCATCGCCACGCGCTCCGCGAGCACGCAATTGCCCGGCATCCGCGACATTCGCGCGCACAACCGCGAGCGCATCAAGTCCGGCATCGAGGCGGTGAGCGCGCTCGAGGCGATGCGCCGCGATCCGCACGACACCGCGGCGAGAGAGCAGTTCAAGGCGCATGAAAAGGACATGGGCTACGGCCTGCTGCTGCGCCGCTATACCGAAAACGTACGTGAGGCCACACCGGCGATGATAGAGCGTGCGGTGATGGATTCGGTGCCCAGGGTCGCGCCTTTGTTCTGGGGTTTCCGCCTAATGGTCGGCCTCGGCTTTTCCTTTCTTGCGCTGTTCGCGCTGTCTTTCTGGTTCGCCGTGAAGAACGAGTTTCGCGAAAAGACCTGGCTCCTGAAATGGGCGCTGTGGGGGATGCCATTGCCCTGGATCGCATCGCTGATCGGCTGGTTCGGCGCCGAGTACGGGCGCCAGCCCTGGACGGTGTTCGGCATGCTGCCGACGCATATTTCGGCCTCGTCGCTGTCTGCCGCCAATCTATGGGGGTCGATCTCGGCCTTCGTCGGTTTCTACACCCTGCTGCTGGTGGCCGAACTCTACCTGATGTTCAAATATGCGCGGCTCGGGCCGGCGGTGCTGCAGGGGCATGCAC
>DAIDTN010000134.1 GCA_027457185.1 Burkholderiales bacterium
TGGGGCTCGGGCTTCATCGCCACCAAGGTCGGACTGCAGTACGCCGCGCCCTTCACTTTCCTCACCCTGCGCTACAGCTTCGGTCTCGCCTGCCTGATCCCGCTGGTGCTGGTGCTGCGTCCGCGCTGGCCGTCGTCGCGCACCGAACTCGCACACATTCTGGTGGCAGGACTGCTGATGCACGCCATCAACCTCGGCGGCAGCCACTACGCGCAATACCTCGGCATGAGCGCCGGTGTCACCGCGCTGATTCTCGCGGCGCAGCCGCTGCTGACCGCGCTGGTCGCATCGCGCTGGATGAACCAGCGCCTCGCCGCGCGCCAATGGCTGGGCGTCGGCCTGGGCCTCGCCGGCGTGGCGCTGGTCGTATGGCACAAGATCGACATCCACGCCATCAGCTGGGGAAGCCTCGCGGCGGTGGGCGTTTCCCTCGTCGCGATCACCGCCGGCACGCTGTACCAGCGCGTGTTCTGTCCGCGGGTGGACCTGTACAGCGCGGCGCTGCTGCAGTTCGCCATTTCGCTCGCCGTGCTGGCGCCGCTCGCCTGGGCGGTGGAAGGCATGCAGGTACGCTGGGCCTGGCAGCTGTTTGCCGCCATCGCTTTCCTGGTCATCTTCGCCTCCATCCTGGGAGTGAATGTGCTGCATACGCTGATGCGCCACGGCGAGGCGGCGCGGGTCACCAGCCTGATGTATCTGACCCCGGTGTTCGCAGTGGTGCTGGAACTGCTGATGTTCGGCGTGATTCCCACGCCCCTGAGCCTGGTCGGCATGGCCGTCACCTGCCTCGGCGTGGCGATGGTGGCCTGGCAACGACGCCGGCCGGCGGCGGACTGACATGCGCCTGTGGCAGCTGGTTACGCTTACCGTCCTCACGCACACCGCGTTCAACGGCAGCCGCATGCTGGTGTCGCTGTACGCGATCCACCTGCACGCCTCGGCGTTCACCGTGGGCACGCTGATGTCCTCCTTCGCGCTGCTGCCGATGCTGCTTGCGGTAAGCGCGGGCCGTCTGGTCGACCGCAGCGGGGCGCGCTGGCCGATGTTCGGCGCGAGCCTCGCCGTGGCCCTCGGCGCGCTGCTGCCCTTTTTCCGGCCGGGACTGTGGACACTCTACGCCGCGAGCACCCTGATCGGCACCGGTTTCATGATGTTCCACGTCGCGGTCAACCAGGTGGTGGGCGCGATCGGCCGCGCGGAAGAGCGCGCCGCAAATTTCAGCTGGCTGGCGCTCGGCTTTTCGGTCTCCAGCTCCCTCGGACCGCTGGTGACGGGATTCGCCATCGACGCTATCGGGTACGTGAACACTTTCCTGCTGCTGTTCCTGTTCCCGCTTACGCCCCTGATCGTGATGTGGCTGAACCGGCCGGCGCTGCCACGGGCGAAGGAGCGCCGGGCCGATGCAGGCGACAGCCGCATAATGGATCTGCTGCACAACCGCCCCCTGCGCCGCGTATTCATCGCCAGCGGGCTGCTGAACATGGCCTGGGATCTGTATACCTTCGTCATGCCTATTTTCGGTTCGCGCAGCGGGCTGTCGGCCTCGACCATAGGCGCCGTCATGGGCAGTTTCGCCATCGCCATCTTCGCCGTGCGCCTGCTGTTGCCGCTGTTGATCCGGCACGTACTTCCGTGGCAGGTCATAAGCGCGGCGCTGCTGATCTCGGCCGCGGTCTATTGCGTGTTTCCGCTGTTTACCAGCGTGCCGCTGCTGGTGGCGCTGTCCTGCGTCCTGGGCTTGGGCCTGGGCTGCTCGCAGCCCATGGTCATGGCGCTGCTCTACAACACCTCGCCGCCCGGGCGCCAAGGCGAGGCCGTAGGCGTGCGTACCACGGTAATGAATGCGAGCAGCACCACTTTGCCGCTCGCGTCCGGAGCGCTGGGAGCGGCGGTGGGCATGGGCCCGGTGTTCTGGTCGATGGCCGCGCTGCTAGGCGCGGGCGCCCATATCGTCAACCGGCGGCGCGCACGCGCTTAGTCCTTCGTCGTTCGTTGTTACTGGAGGCCATCCAGCCAGAAACCCAGTCCCTGGGCGTTCAACTCGACGTCATTGGAATAGATGTCGAGGATGCGCGCATCCGCCAGGCGCGAACCCCAGCGCCGCGCCTCTTCCAGCACGATGCGCTTCACCCCCTCGCGCAAGCGCTCCGGCCGCGCCGCGCCGGCATCCTTCTCGCGCAGGCCGAGTTCGGCGTGCGCATCGACCAGACGGTGCAGAACCATGCCTTTCGCGTGCACATCGCGAATCTGGCTGTAGTGGGTGACATAGACCGCTTCGGGCTTGCGCTGCATGACGAGGTCGATGGAGCGATGATAGGGTTCCGGATCGAACTGCACCGGGCTGGTGGTCGGAATGATGAACTGCCGGCCGTCCTGGTCCATCTCGCGATAGGACAGGCCGAACACGTCGCCGGCGAAGATGTGGCCGGATCGGGTGTCGACAACGGCAACGTGATGGCGCGCGTGCCCCGGCGTGTCCAGGAACTGCAGCTCGCGTCCGGCGAGGCGGATCGAGGCCGCATGCGGCGTCTCGAGGATGCGCTCGACCGGCACCGGCAGGATGTCGCCGTACATGCGCCGCGTCGGCTCTTCGCCGTAGACGGCAACGGTGCCGGCTATTAGCCGACCCGGGTCGGCCATGTGGCGCGCACCACGCGGATGCACGGTGAGCGTGGCATTGGGAAATTCGCGCATGAACCGCCCCGCTCCGCCGGCGTGATCGAGGTGGATGTGGGTCAGGATCACGTAGTCCACCTGCTCCGGCCGCAGCCCCTTCGCCCGCATCGCCGCCAGCACCAGAGGCACCGATTCGTTGGTGCCGGTGTCGATGATGGCGGCGCGATCGCCCTCGACCATCAAGTGGATGGCGTCGAGCATGGGCCGGTGGTAGCCCGAATCGATCGCGCTGATGCCGTGTTCGTAATCGATAAGCCGGGGCATGGATCTGGTGAAAATCTGCGACAGGCGCATTCTACCCGGGAGACATGCCAAGGCGGCACCGCGCGGCACGGCAGGGTAAAATGGCGCACCAGCATCGTCCAGGGCTTCGTTTCATGCGCATCGCCGACATACGCCAGGAATACATGCGCGCCGGCCTCGTCGAAAAAGACGCCGCGGCCGATCCGTACAAGCAATTCGACCGCTGGTTTCACGATGCGCTGCAGGCGGACCTGCCGCTGCCCAACCCGATGACGCTCGCCACCGCCACCGCGGCGGGCCGGCCCTCGGCACGCGCGGTTTTGCTCAAGGACGTGGATGCCGGCGGATTCGTCTTCTACACCAACTACCAAAGCCGCAAGGCGCGCGAGCTCGCAGAAAATCCCTATGCCGGCCTGGTGTTCCTATGGGCGGCGTTGGAGCGTCAGGTGCGCATCGAGGGCGCCATCGAAAAGGTGTCGGCCGAGGAATCTGACGCGTATTTTGAGAGCCGCCCGCTGGGCAGCCGCCTCGGCGCCTGGGCCTCGCCGCAAAGCATGGTGCTGCCCGACCGCCTGACGCTGGCGACGAAAGTGGCCGCGATCGTGCTACGCTACGGTAAGCATCCGCCGCGGCCGTTGCACTGGGGCGGCTACCGCGTGGTGCCGGAAGCGATCGAGTTCTGGCAGGGGCGAAAAAACCGTCTGCACGACCGGCTGCTCTATACAAAACAAGCCGGCGGTTGGAAGATTGAGCGTCTTGCGCCGTAAATCCCCGGAATCCCCCGCAAAGTGAAATTTGCAAAGGATCGATCCGGGGAAGCATGAGGAAAGGCATTTCCTCATTTTGTAAAAAAATTCTTGCGAAATTTCGAACTAGGAGGAGTCATGACGGATACCGTGAAATACCTGCTCGACGAGACGCATATTCCGAAGTACTGGTACAACCTCGTCGCCGACCTGCCCGTGGCGCCGCCGCCGGTGCTGCATCCAGGCACGCACCAGCCGGTGGGGCCCGATGATCTGGCGCCGCTGTTCCCCATGGAACTGATCATGCAGGAAGTCTCAACCGAGCGGGAAGTTCCGATTCCCGAGCCGGTGCGCGAAGTGTATCGCCAGTGGCGCCCGTCGCCCCTGTACCGCGCGCGGCGCCTGGAAAAGGTGCTGCAAACGCCGGCGAAGATTTACTACAAATACGAAGGCGTGAGCCCGGCCGGCAGCCACAAGCCCAACACCTCGGTGCCGCAGGCCTTCTACAACAAGCAAGCCGGCGTCAAGCGCCTGTCAACCGAAACCGGCGCCGGTCAGTGGGGCTCCTCTCTCGCGTTCGCCGGCGCCCTGTTCGGCTTGGAGGTGAAAGTGTTCATGGTGCGCGTGTCCTACAACCAGAAGCCCTATCGCCGCGCGCTGATGGAAACTTATGGCGCGACCTGCATTGCTTCGCCGTCGAATGAAACCCAGTCCGGCCGCTCCTTTCTCGCCCAGCGCCCCGACCATCCGGGCAGTCTCGGCATCGCCATATCCGAAGCCGTCGAGGTCGCGGCGCAGAACGACGACACCAAGTACGCGCTCGGTTCGGTACTGAACCATGTGCTGCTGCACCAGACGGTGGTGGGCCAGGAAGCGCTGGCGCAGATGGACATGGCCGGCGACTATCCGGACGTGGTCATCGCCTGCACCGGCGGCGGCTCGAATTTCGCCGGCCTCGCATTTCCGTTTCTCGGCGCGCAATTGCGCGGCGGAAAAAAAGTGCGCATCGTTGCGGTCGAACCCGCCGCCTGCCCCAGCCTTACACGCGGCACGTATGCCTACGATTTCGGCGACACCGCGGGTCTGACGCCGCTCACCAAAATGCACACCCTGGGCTCGACCTTCATCCCGCCCGGTTTCCACGCCGGCGGCCTGCGCTACCACGGCATGTCGCCGCTGGTAAGCCACATCAAGCAGCTCGGCCTGATCGAGGCCGTTGCCTACGAGCAGATTGCGTGCTTCGAAGCCGGAGTGACATTCGCAAGAGCCGAGGGCCTTGTCCCGGCGCCCGAATCCAATCACGCGGTGAAAGGCGCGATTGTGGAAGCGCTGAAATGCAAGGCTGAAGGCAAGTCGCGCACCATCCTGTTCAATCTGAGCGGCCACGGCCACTTCGACATGCAGGCCTACCTCGATTACTTCGCCGGCAAGCTGAAGGATATCCAGTACGACGAGGCGGACCTGGCTACGGCGCTCGCGAAACTACCGCAGGTCAAAGAAGCCGCCTGAATCAGGCTGCTCCGCTGGCGCGCGCGAGGGGGCCGCACTTCCCCCTTGCGCGCCCCTGATTCCGCGATTGTTTCGGTCATTTCAACCGATCAAGCTGAACCGTACTAACGAGCACACATGGAATTCCAGACGCTCAAGGTCGCACTCATCGGCCAAGTCGCCACCATCGAACTCAACCGCCCCGAGCGCGCCAACGCGATGGAGCTCGCCATGTGGACGGAGCTGCGCGATGCGATGCGCTGGCTCGACGAGACCCCTGCGGCGCGCGTCGGCGTGATCTGCGGCGCCGGCAAGCATTTCACCGCCGGCATAGACCTCGACATGCTCGCCCGGATGAAAGCACAGATCCGCGACGACTGCGACGGACGCGCGCGCGAGAAGCTGCGGCGCGTGATTCTCGATCTGCAGGACTGCTTGAGTTCCATCGAGCGCTGCCGCAAGCCGGTAATCGCGGCGATCCACGGCGCCTGCGTCGGCGGCGGCATCGACCTCATCTGCGCCTGCGATCTGCGCTACTGCTCGGCTGACGCCTTGTTCTCGGTCAAGGAAATCGATGTCGGCCTAACCGCCGATGTCGGCACCTTGCAGCGCCTGCCGCGGCTCATCGGCGAGGGCGCGGCGCGCGAATTGGCCTACACCGGGCGCAAACTCGGCGGCGCCGAAGCAAAAGAGCTGCGCCTGGTCAACCAGTGCTATGCGGACCGGGAGGCGCTGACGGCGGCGGTGCGTGAACTCGCCGCCACGCTCGCGGCCAAACCGCCGCTCGCCTTGCGCGGATGCAAGGAAATGATCACCTATGCGCGCGACCACACGGTTGCCGACGGCCTGAACTACGTCGCCACCTGGAACGCGGCGATGCTTCTGTCCACCGACCTCGACGAAGCGCTTGCCGCGGGCCGGGAAAAGCGCGCGGCGAAATTCCGCGACTGACCCATGCCAGCCGATGGCCGGGCCGTTTCCGCTTTTCAAGCAGCCTTATGACCTCTCCCGACCCGGTCGATTTTTTTGAGCGGCAGTTTCAGCACCAGATAGCGCGGGCGGACTTCGCGCTGAATCCGTTCGAGCAACTGGCGCTGCCCCATGTCGCGGGCAGCGTGCTCGATTTGGGCTGCGGCCTGGGCAACCTCAGCCTGGAAGCCGCGCGGCGCGGCTGCAACGTGACCGCCGTCGACGCCAGCCCCACCGCCGTCGAGCGCTTGCGCGCGACCGCTGTGCACGAGCGGCTGCCGCTGGCGGTGCTGCAAGCCGACCTCGGCAGTTTCAGGATCGGGCAGGACTACGACACCATCATCGCCATCGGACTGTTGATGTTTTTCCGCAAGGAACGCGCGCTTGCGCTGTTGCGACAAATCGGCCAGCGGGTCAGCCCCGGCGGGCGCGCGATCGTCAACGTCCTGGTCGAAGGCACGACCTACCTGGGAATGTTCAAGCCCGGCGAATATTATCTGTTCGGCGCGGGCGAGCTGGAGCAGGCTTTCGCCGGGTGGAACCTGCTCGTCGCCCGGCACGATTCCTTCCCGGCGCCCGAGTCCACGCGCAAGGAGTTCGCGACCGTAGTCGCGCAGAAAGCGCGGAACCAGGCGTGACCGGCGGCGGCTGTGCTCCAAGGCCGTTTCATGATTTTCGAATCGGCCCCCGATTGAGGGGAGTATAAGGGGAGGTATCCCCTCATGTGGTAATTAATCCCTATTTCTTCAGCTTACCGATGAAATGCTTGCGGAACTTGGCCACCTTGGGCTGCACCACCATCATGCAATAAGGCTGGTAGGGATTGCGCTGATAGTACTCCTGGTGCTCGCCCTCGGCGATATAGAACGTGCTTGCGGACGTGACCTCGGTGACGATGGGGTTGTCCCACAGGCCGTCGGCCTCCAGTTTGGCTATGAGCTGCTCGGCCGTCGCCTTCTGCTCCGGGGAGTGGTAGAAAATCGCCGAGCGATACTGCGGACCGACATCGTTGCCCTGACGGTTGCGCGTGGTCGGATCGTGGATGAGGAAAAACACCTCCAGAATCTCGCGCAAGCTGACCACGGCCGGATCGAAACGGATCTGCACCACTTCGGCGTGCCCGCTGGTGCCGCTGCACACGTCGGCGTAGCTGGGGTCCTTCAATTGCCCGCCCATGTAACCCGATTCAACCGAAGCCACCCCCTTGAGGTCGTCGAAGACGGCTTCCAGGCACCAGAAGCAGCCGCCGGCCA